>JALYYM010000618.1 GCA_030946565.1 Bacteroidota bacterium
AGCTAAACCATTTTTTCGCAAATCAGCGGCAGTTTGAAAATCATTGAGAAAAAAACTTATGCCAAGTGAATGTGGCTTTTTATAATCTCCCTGCTGGCCAAAGGATGTGGCAAATAATAAGGTCGCAGAGAATAGAGTAAATAATTTTTTCATAAAGGTTCTTTTAATGGCGGCAAAAATACGGCTTACTATGAAAGGATGAAATTAATAAATAAGTTGCTGCTAAAATTATATCGGGTCACATGCATCTTGTTATGCATAGAAAGACCGTATAAAGGATTGCTATTTCTTACCTAAATAGAAATTATTCAATACTTCAAGTTTTACTTTTGTAAGTCCGCGGGAGAGGTATCCAAGTTCCTTCGCTGCAACTCGCGACAGATCTACCAGCCGTTTGTTTTTTGCATGCAGGCGATCGTTGATCTTTACTATTACCGATTTTTCATTTTTAAGGTTGGTTATTTTAACCCAGGTATTTAAAGGAAGAACATTGCAAGCCGCCGAATACTTTGCAGCCCTGTATATTTCACCGTTAGCTGTTCTGCGGCCATCAAACTTTTTAGCATAGTAACTTGCCGTTCCATATTTTATAATGATCTTTTTCTTAGACGAAGCCTTTCCGGATTTTACAGGATGCTTTTTATTTTTCTTTTGCGCGAAAGCATTAGTGTGAAATGAACTTAGAAAAATAAACACAAGCAAAAGAATCTTCATCCTAAAAGAAATTTTATAAAATGTACAAGCGCAAAGCGCTACTCATTTATTTATTTGCGAAATACTTTTCAGCGTATATCCTGTCTTCGTTATAAATATCATCATAAAATATCAACTTACCATCTTTAGCTTCACAGGTAAAATATTTTATATAAAGAGGAAATTTATTTTTCAAAATTATTTGCTTCCTGCTTTTATTTGCCACCCAGGTTTTTATTGAATCTTCATTATACAAAAGCTTTTGTCCTGCACTTATATTCATACTATCATTCCGGGCAATATAATAGGCGAGGCCTTGCCAGTTTTGAACACGTACGCACCCATGACTCAAAGCCCTTGAAGAATTTTTAAAAAGGTAGCGTTGATTTGTATCATGTAAATAAACATTATAAGGATTGGAAAAATTAAATTTAAAAATCCCCAACGCATTGTCGTCGCCACTTCCCTGCCGCACTTTCCACGGAATACCTTTGGTGTATTTTTGCCAGTCAACAATGTATGGATTTACACTCTCACCTTTTGCATCTAAAAGGCTAAATCCTTTTCTATCAAGATAACCCGGGTCTTTTTTTAATGCCGGTAAAATATCTTTTTTTATGATGCTCTCCGGTATCGTCCACTGCGGATAAATTACCATATCGCTGATTGCAGAATTTAGTATTGGCGTTCTTGTGTCTGGCTTACCAACAATCACTTTCGATTCCAGTGCCACTGAATCATGATCGAATAATTTCAAATAATAACCTGGAAGATTTACCCAGATATAGCGGACAGGAAGTGCAGGCATTCTTTTATAACGGTCAAGGGTAATTGCAATTCTTTTAAATTTATCTCCGTCTGTATTATTCAATTTTCTAACAAGTTTGGCAGATATTTTGCCATCCGGTTTCAATCCATGTTCCTGCTGAAATTTTCTTATTTCATTATCCAATGTCGCTGAATCAGGCATTGCAATATTTCTCTTTGCTATGTTGGATTCTGTCAATCTTTTCTGGATATTTTCAATCAGGTGTAAAGAATCTTTTAAGGGATAAACGATGTAAGTATATCTTGCCGTGTCCATGCTATCTACAAAATTTTTCATTGCGTGCTTCAAAGATTGGTAAGCCATATTCAATGGCTCTACGCCTGCAAAAAGCGGGGCAATTGAATTTGCATTCACGGCTTTCTGCAAACTCTTTACGAAGAATGAATCAACAAATTTTTTGTTATTGATTATAGAAATGCTATCTGGCAATAACCGTCCTTCTTTTAAATCTTTAATTGTTTTCATGAATGCATCGGTCAACAAAAGATCGGCCTTTGTCCAAAAAACAACGTCCTTTTTTGCAAGTGAATCTTCAAGGAATATTTTTCTCAGCGACGCTATTCTTTCACTATGATAATCATTTGGATAAAGCCCACAGTATCTTGCATGCTCAATAAAGCCTATCATGGAATCTGCTATTGGCAACCATTTTCCTTTCCTGCTCCATTGATTATGATAACCATTATTGTCGTAAAATGCTGAAACTATTCCATACAATGACAAGCGACTTGAATCCTCAATTTTGCCATTGTTATCATTTGAATATTGCAAAACAGATTTTAAATTATCGGGTATCTGATCATCAATTTCTTCCGGGTTCTTTACAATTTCGTTTTCTTCCGGCTTGTGCCGGTTTTTACAACCAATATATACTGCGAAAGCTGCAACTAATAAAATGAGGTAAATTAGTTTTATAGTGAGCTTCATTAAAATAAAATTATGATTGGTAAATTAAGGGTTTGGGTGCGAATAATTTTACTTTTCACCATAAATTATTTCAGCGTATACGCCACGTTAAAAGCGCAATCGGGCGATAAAAATAAATATGGATTATATGTTATAGATGATATAACAAATTTCAAGGAAACAGTTGATGCAGATTCTAATAAACAGATGCTTAATGTGCGAAAGTACTTGCCAGGCCTAACTCTTGACCTACGGTATGCCACGCCGAATAATTTTATGCATCAAAGACTTTATCCTCCAATACATACCACCTACCTGCGAAGGCCGGCCATTGCCGCATTAAGAAAAGTAATTGAGGAATTAAAAAAACAAAATCTAAGTATTAAAATATTTGATGC
>JALYYM010000628.1 GCA_030946565.1 Bacteroidota bacterium
GCACGCTGCCGTATATTGGGGTCAGTGCTTACATTCGTCCACGTCTCTCCTCCATCATCACTTCTTAGTAAACCTCCTTTCTCTGACTCTACCAAAGCAAATACTCTTTCAGGATTTACTTTTGAAACTGCAATACCAATATTGCCAATAGTTGTCTTGCCGGGAAATCCTTTTTTATCATTCAACTTTACCCAATGCTCCCCGCCATCTGTGCTTTTCCAAAGTGCGCTTCCCTTACCGCCACTTTCAAGACTATAAGGCGTGCGTCTAATTGTCCATGTTGATGCATAAAGTACAGAAGGATTATCCGGCTCCATCACTAACTCCGCACCACCGCTCATATCATCGCTGAACAAAACGCGTTTCCAGTTTTTTCCTCCATCAATAGTTTTATAAATACCTCTTTCATCAGAAGCGCCAAACAAATGGCCAAGAGCGGCGACCCATACTATGTCAGGGTTTGCTGGATGAACAACGATGCGCATAATGTGCCTCGAATTATCAAGGCCAATATGTTTCCAGCTACGGCCTTCATCATCGCTGCGCCACATGCCATGTCCCTCACTAACATTGCCGCGTAACGTTGTTTCTCCTTCGCCTGCATAAACTATAGATGAATTGGATGGCGCAACCGCAACGCTTCCTATGGAGCCGCCAAAATATTTATCAGAAATATTTTTCCAATTGCTGCCACCATCTTTTGTCTTCCATACGCCACCACCAGTGGCCGCGAAATAAAAAGTGTTTTTATCCTTATAATCCCCAGCGACACCGCCGCTTCTTCCACCACGGAAAGGGCCAACCAGCCTGTATTTTGTTTTCGACAACAGCATGCTATCTGTTACTTTGGAATTATCAGTTGTTGCATTTTTCTTTTGTGCAAATGAAAGAATGATTAATAAAGAGGAGGCGAAGGATAAAAAGAATTTTTTCATTTAGATGTTCTTTATGTTTAGAACACGAATTTACTTAAAGCAGATTTTATGAATTTTTTTTATTTAGCCTTATTTATAGTCTTAATCTTTACCACAAAAAAGCCTGCCCTTTTTTAGGCAGGCTTCGTATTTACTCTCACAATAAATACAAAAAAAGATTACCAGTTGCTGAGTCTTATACCGATGTTATAAGGCATATAATTAAGCCCGTTTTTAAAAATAGAATTGGGGCTGTATGATCCATATAAATGCGCAGGGCCGAGGCCAAGTTCTGCTATGTAAGAAAACTTCCATTTTTCTAAATCATAATCGCCGCGATTTTTTTGTTTACCTCTTTCATCACTTTTCTGCTTATTTCTGCTGCTGTAAAGATAGCCTGCACTCACGCCAGCGCTCAGGCTTATTCCTTTCGAGGAGCTATTCGGATTGGTGCGAAAGTTTATCATTAAAGGTATAGTCGCATAATCCGCTGCAAGCTTATCTTTTGAAAAACTTATGGAGTCTTTAAAAGCAAATGGATGCGGAATGTTTTGTGCAGCGTTGTAAGGATTAGCGCCTCCTTCATTTAAGCTTATGGCAGATTTAAAACGATAATTGTTTAACTCAATCCCAAGCCCATACTTCAGGTTTACATAGTGCTTTATCAGGTTAAGCCTTTGCATAAAGAACCAGATATTCACATTCACTGACTTTATTGTTTTTAATTTAAAATCATTTTCACCCAAGGGTGCACTTCCAGGACGATTAACGATATAACCATCAGATGTGGCGGTTGCATAATTTGTTTTATCATTCCAGTTAGCAAAGCCCAGGTCCACGATAAATGAGGCCGTGCTAATGTTGGAGTTTGTTTGCCTATGCCTGTTACCAAGTGTTACGGTTACTCGTTTTGTGTGTGATGTGTCTCCTTTTTTAAGGATGATCATTCCCCCGATTCGTATGGTATCATTTTGTTTGTGTACTACTATTGAATCTTCCTGGGCGAAGGAGTGGATGGAAAATAGGATTACCATAAAAGCCAGTGCTGTCTTTTTCATTTTGTTTAATTGTACGATGAGTAATTTATTTTTTTATAAGTTTTAGTTGGAGGCAACCTGTTTATCTTCCCCTGAGAAAAGATGCGTTATCGGGTTGTTCCTTTCCACGATGCGCTTTACCTTTTTAAGAAATCCTCCAACTTTTGATTTCCTGAACTCTTCAGTGGTTATATTGTAGAATACATAGTTTTCGTTTTTATCGCTGCCATCATTTACGTAAGAAGCGGTGTGAACCTGCATTGCGGGCTGTTCAGTCACGTCACTCAGAGGTTTTTGCTCTACATCTTTTACAAAAGATTTCCCAGCATTCGTTGCTGCATTTATCCGGGGAATCTCGTTGATGCGGGTTGGAGAAATAGCTACATCATTATTTATTTTTTTCTCCGGAAAATTTATAACCTGCTTTTCGGCCGTGAGCTTTTTATTTTTTATAGAGGTCTTTACCAAAGAAGTAGCAATCAAATCTTTATTTTCCTTCTCTTCTTTCAACATTGTTTTTGGCTCAATATCATTTTCATTACGTGAACTTTTATTTTTATTACGTGAACCTTTATCTCCTGGTGTTTTAATTTTTGCCACTTCATTGTCTTTTTTATTTAAAGATGAAGGAGTTATTTTTTGCGGAGCTATAACTTTTTTCGCGGGAGTTACCTGTACGGCCACAGTTTGTTGCACTTCTTTTGGCGACATGTATTTCTGCATAATCCACAAACCAAAACCGATGAAAACTGCCGCTGCCAATGATCTCCACATAATAGGAATCACCTTTCCTGCCTTTTCCTTTTTATATAATTTGCTTTTTCCGGGAAATGATATTGAATTATCGGCTTCAAGTTTTGCCTTACCGAAAAGATCAAATTCATTTTTTAATTGCGGATGTTGTTGTAAAA
>JALYYM010000634.1 GCA_030946565.1 Bacteroidota bacterium
CCATTAATTCTATAGTTTGGATAAATATATACATCATCAATTATGTAAGGTTTTTTAGCGACGGCCGGCGTTTTCTCTTTTACCAGCAGGTGCATATTTACTTTGTGAACATCAACGGTGCTATCAGCATTTATTATCAGCAGGTCAGGGCTGAAATAATAATAGCCTTGTTCCTTTAAAATGCCATCTATCCTTGTGCGCTCGGCCTTAATAATGTCAAGGTTAAAAGCATCGCCAGGATGAAGAAAAGATTTGTCTTTCAAAGCTAAAATTGATCTGCCTAATGCCGAACTATCCATATCAAATTGCACTTCGTTAATGGTGTATAATGGGCCGGGAGTGATTGTATAAGTAGCATGGCCTTTTTTATTTTTCACAACTGTGTCGCCACTTGCTTCTGCATTAAAGTAGCCAACATTCTGCTGGTAATTTTGCAGCACCTTGCTATTATAATCAAGCTTTACTGTGCTTAGCAGCACAGGTGGCTGTCCTATTTTCCTGAGAAATTTTCTAATAAATCCTTTTTTCTTAGGATCACCTGCGAGGTTATAGAAAAACAATTTAAAAGGTATTCCTAAAAACTTACTATTTGGGAGCGGTCTCGGAAGATGACTTGTAAGGTCAAGGACTTTATTTTTCTCTTTTTTTGAAAGTGTGCTGTCTGAAACTTTTACCGTTGCGCCCGTATATAATGCATCTCCTTTAGGAACCAACTTTGTGGTATTGCATGCGGCCAAAAACAGCAGTGATATAATAAAAATTTTCACCTTTATATTATTTCTCATTCTCATTTGCTTTGTGTGGGAACTGTGATAGTTTGCTCTTCTTCTTTCCTGGCATTTTCCTGTTTTGTCTCTATTTTATTTTGTTTTTTTATCTGGCGTTTTTGCCGGCGATGTTCCTTAGAAGTAAAGATTTCATTGAGATTATTAAAGTTTACTGAAACTATAAAACCAATACCCGTTTCTATTACGTATCCCTGGATAATGTCAGTGTAATCATTTTTACGATAAGCACGCAACATATACCGGCCGTCTTTGCTCAGCTTATAATTGATGGAAACATTGCCGGCAAAACTTTGCTGTTTGTTACCGGAAGTTTGAGGGCCACCCAATTGAAAATCGCTTCCAACGGTCACGGTTAAACGATCGCTTAATAAACTTTTTGAAATACCCACATTTAAATCCGTCCGTGTTTGCTGGCTGCCAGTGGTGAAATCCTGGCTGGTTGCCAGGTCAAAGTTTATATCAACGCCGGCGATTAAGTTTTTAGTAAGATCATTCAACTGCTCGGTAAGCAACCTGCTAACACTTTGCATGGCAAATGTGCCGGCATTCAGGGAACTCCCGCCGCTATTATCGAAAGGATTTTGGCCGACAAACCTGTTTAAAAGTAAAAGCGCAAATACTTGCTTATTCATTTCGCCAGGATCCTGCCTTATCTGCGCTAAAGCGGTTTGTACAGTAGTAATTACATCAGCTGAAACATTATAATTTTTATCCTGCGGAAGTATTACATCAAATGAGATCTCAGGTTTCAGCAGCTCACCGCGCATGGTAAGATGCACCTCGAAAGGTAATTTTTGCTTGTAGATTGTAGCATCACCAGCCACCTGGTTTTGCACGAGGTCGAGCGGCGAAGTATCGGCAATGTAAATCGCCGTAACGTCTAATTGTGCTGTTGTTGGCTCTCCTGTCCATACAACCCTGCTGCCTTTCTGGATAATAAAATTTCGTTTCAAAAAGTTGAAAGATAAATTATAGGCTCCTTCATCAATTTCATAAGAACCAACCAGCGTAACTTTTCCGCTTGCATCAATACCCGCGGTGAGATCACCCGCGCCTTTCACTCTTAAAAAATCTCCATTGGCAGCATCAACAATTACATTAAAAGTAGCCAGCTTGCTTATAGTAATATTTACAGAAATATCATAGCCGACAAGTGGTGAAACATTGAGTGAATCGTAAGGAACCATCAGCAAAGAATCTTCCGCGGTAGCGCTATAATCTACAAAGCGCACAATGCCTTCCCGTTTTGAAATTCCCGGATCCTGCTGAGGCAGCACTATGCTGAAATCTGTAGCATCGTCAATAGACAAAGTGCCGGTAACAACGGGTTGCGCAGGTGTTCCCTTTATGACAAGGTTAGTTGAAAAAACCATTTTACCATAAAAGAGTTCATTGTCTTTACTGGTAGAATTAACAGCCTGAAAGTTGCTGGCTTTAACGGTAAGATCAAAGGAGTAATCATAAAAGTTTTTCGTTTTTAACAAGCCATCAATAGTGATAGGATTATTGGCAGTATCACGAATAGAAAAAGAATTAAAT
>JALYYM010000647.1 GCA_030946565.1 Bacteroidota bacterium
TTTTAATCTAAATATTTTTGTATTTCTTGTTTTAAAATAGGAATGTGTTTCTTGATTGTAACTAATAAACGTTCAGCTTCTACAATATCATAATCATGAATCACTATATGTCTCATTCCAATAATACTTTTGAGATTAGTAATAGGAAGCGTTTTATCAATTTTGTTGGCCTTGAATAAGGCCTCGCCAATTATTGAAATTCCCCTTTCTACTGCCCACTTAAATTCTATTTGCTCAAGCTGTTCTAAAGAAATGTTCTTTGTAAAAGATTCCAAATTATTTATCGCCTCCATTACATCAAAAATATATTTATGCAAATCACGGTCTGGCATAAATTAATTTTTTAGATTTCTCAACCGAATTTATAAAATATGGATTTTTCGATTTGTTGGGGATCAGATCAATATCACGACATAACATTTCTTCCAGCGATTCTTTCAATGAAAAGAAATTAGTGGCAATATCAAACTCCCCATTTTCCCAATCAGGATAATTCTCCAAGTCATATTCGTACAAAAAATCAATATCACTATCATCATTAAAAACCTTCTTATCCGTAGCACTTCCGAAAAGATATAATGACTTTAATTTATGCTTTTTGCATACCTCAATGATTCGTGGAATATTATTTTCTACTATTGCAATCATAACCTTATCGGATTTTGCCCATTAAAGTCCCGGCGGTACAGCTTTCAATTATTACATCTGCATAATCTCCTTTGGCCAAATTTCCATTCTTCGGAAAGATCACCACTTTATTATTATCACTTCTTCCTGCCCAGTCCTCATCACTTTTTTTGGAATTTCCTTCGATCAATACTTTATGGACTTTGCCAATTTCTTTTTGCATTCCTTTTAATGAATAGATGCGATGCAGATCAACCACTTCCTGTAATCTTCTTTTTTTAATTTCTAATGGTATGTCATCTTCAAAACGCCGCTCAGCAAGTGTTCCGGGACGTTCGGAATAATAGTACATGTAGGCAAGTTCGTATTCACAATATTCCATCAGGCTTAAAGTGTCCTTATGATCTTCCTCAGTTTCCGTACAAAAGCCAGAGATCATATCGCTTGAAATTCCGCAACCTGGCAGCACTTCTCTTATCCTGTCAACCTTTTGTATATACCACTCACGCGTGTAAGTGCGGTTCATTAATTGTAAAATGCGTGTGCTTCCGCTTTGCACCGGCAGATGAATGTACTTGCAAATGTTTTCATACTTCGCCATTGTAAAAAGCACTTCATCAGTAATGTCTTTCGGATGCGAAGTTGAAAAACGAACTCTTAACAAAGGACATATAAGCGCAACTTTCTCAAGTAAGTTTGCGAACGTAACGGCTTCTAAAAGGTCACCATTTGAAGATAAATTATTTGCCGGTCTCCATGCGTAGCTGTCCACATTTTGTCCAAGTAAGGTAACTTCCCTATAGCCTTCATCAAAGAGTTGTTGACATTCATTGACAATTGATTCAGGATCGCGGCTACGCTCACGGCCACGCGTAAACGGAACTACACAAAACGAACACATATTATTGCAGCCACGCATGATGCTTACAAAGGCTGTTACGCCATTGCTGTTTAATCTTAGGGGCGAAATGTCACCATAAGTTTCTTCGCGGCTTAATAATACATTTACTCCTTTCTGGCCGCTCTCAGCTTCCTCAATTAAACCGGGCAGCGTTCTGTAAGCATCGGGGCCTACAACGATATCTACCAGTTTTTCTTCTTCAAGAAATTTTGATTTCAGCCGTTCTGCCATGCAGCCAAGCACGCCCACTAAAAGGCCGGGGTTATACTTTTTTATTTTCCTAAATTCTGAAAGCCTTTTTCTTACAGTAAGCTCTGCTTTTGCGCGGATGGAGCAGGTGTTTATAAATATCATGTCCGCTTCCTGGAAATGTTTGGTAATACCAAAACCATTCTCCTGCAAAATTGAAGCAATCACCTCGCTGTCAGCAAAGTTCATAGCACAGCCATAACTCTCTATATAAAATTTTTTTGAAGCAGGAGTATTTAATCTTGACAAAGACACCAAAGCCTCTCCCTGCCTTGCTTCATCATGCTTTTTATCAATGGATACAT
>JALYYM010000652.1 GCA_030946565.1 Bacteroidota bacterium
TCCCCGCCTATGCCTCCCGGCATTCTATTTAAAAATATGGGCTCTTTTCAACGATAAATATTCTTTCAGCTAATTTCAATGTTACAGAAATAAGGACGTCATTCCAAATCCTTGTAAAGAATGTTATCCAGGAATCTTACCGGGCTAACACGGATTCTAAAACGATTTATCTATCGAATGTGGGTTAATTGAATTAAATAAATGCCCTTCACCTCTGAGAACTTGCAACATAGTAATCTCATAATTTATTGATAAGTGAAAATAGCAACTCAAATCGTGAAACTGTCATATTAAAGTAATTTTAACTATGCCTTGCAGCATCGCAAAAAAATTTTTTGCCTCCTCATAACGCAATCATAATTTTTTGCATATAAACATTTTACTCATGACAAAATATCTATTAGGTATTGCAATGCTTTTGTTTTCTACAACATCTGCCTTTGCCCAAAAAAGAACCCTTACAGGCGTTGTGAAGGATGAAACCGGCCAGCCTGTAAGCGGCGCATCGGTTATTATAAAAGGAACCACAACAGGAGTTTCAGCCAATGGAGCCGGAGAATTTTCTATTAGCGCAAAAAGGGGCGATTATCTTGAGGTTTCAGCAGCCAACTTTGTTACTTCTGATTTAAGAGTGGGTCCTGAAAATACCGTATCCGTTTCTCTTAAACATGGAAACAATGTGATGGAAGAAGTGGTAGTTACGGCGTTAGGAATTAAAAGAGAAAAAAGACAATTAGCTACTGCAACTCAAACCATTGGATCTGATGAGATCAATAAATCAGGTAGTGGAAATACCCTGAGCGAATTAAATGGAAAGGCTTCTGGATTAACCGTAATTAACAGTGCCGGTGATCCGGGGGCAGGCACTTATATTCGTTTGAGAGGCGTAACATCCATTACCGGGAATAATCAGCCATTAATGGTCGTAGACGGTGTGCCTATTGATAACTCGGTTAACAACTATGACCCCACCTCGGCTACTGCCAACGTTTCCGGACCGGCTTCCAACCAAACCGGAGGAGCAACTCCTACTAATCGTGGCGTCGATCTTAATCCGGCAGATATTGAATCAATAACCTTATTGAAGGGACCCGCAGCAACGGCACTGTACGGCATATCCGCTGCAAGCGGCGCTATCATTATTACTACGAAAAGAGGAGGAGCAGGGGGTACGCATATTTCATTTAATTCATCCATAACATTCGACACTGAAAACAAATTGCCAGGATTACAATCGCAATATTCCCAGGGCAGCAATGGGATATACGCCGGACCTACGGGAAACTCAAGCAGAAGATTAACATGGGGCGCCGCCATAGATACTTTATTTTGGGATGGTAATACTAATATTTGGGATCCTCATGGAAATATTGTAGGAGCATCCGACCCTTCAAAAAAAATTCCTGTGACACCTTACGACAGGTATAATTTTTTCCAGACAGGTGAGACTTTCAATAATAATATTGCCGTGTCCGGAGGGAATAATAAATCCGGATTTAGGCTCTCTTTGGGAAATGTAAACCAATCTGGAATTATACCCAAAAGCAAATATGATAAAACCACTTTGTCGCTTAATGGGCAAAGCGCTATCACGGATAAGTTTAGCATTTCCGGCGGTCTTGATTACGTCAGGTCAACAAACGATAAAGTTCAGCAGGGTTCTAACATCTCAAGTGTAATGCTTGGACTGCTTCGTACTCCGCCAACATTCGATAATTCTTATGGCTTGAAAGATCCGGCAAATAATCCGGCTTCTTATCTGCAGCCTAACGGTCATCAAAGAGATTACCGGGGCGGAGCGGGCTATGATAATCCATACTGGACAGTTAACAGGAATCCATTTCACGATGTAGTCAACAGAGTAATAGGATATGCCCAGGCTTCGTATCAATTATTTGATTGGATCTCGTTCAATTATCGTTTAGGGGGTGATGTTTATTCTCAAAATGATAAAAATGCTTACGATATATTTTCCAATGCTTTTTCGGCAGGAGCAATTCATTTATTGAATTATACGAATGAACAATACAATTCCGACTTTACCATCAATTTGAAAAAAACGTTATCTAAAGATTTTACCGGCTCATTGCTTTTAGGTCAAAATTATTTTACAACTACTTATAACGCCAGGCTTTCTCATGGAACCGGTTTTGTTCTTCCTGATTTTTTGGATATGAGCAATGCCACTTCATACACTGTGAATGAGGGGCAGGCAAGAAGACGCACTACTGCATTTTATGGAGAAGCACATCTTGACTTTAAAAATATGTTGTACCTGACTCTTTCCGGGCGGAGTGAAACATCTTCCACATTGCCTCCTGCTAATAATAATTTCTTTTATCCATCGGCCAGCCTGGCCTGGGAGTTTACAAAAATTCCCTCCTTGTCAGCGGGTAAAGTTTTGAATTATGGTAAATTAAGAGTTTCAGCAGCACAGGTAGGTAAGGATGCCCCCGTACAAGCGTTGTTAACTTATTTTGGCCAGGCATCTATTGCTGACGGCTTTACAAGCGGTATCCAATTCCCAATAAGCGGGAATGCAGGGTACCAGATAAGCTCCACCACTGCCACTATAGGAAATCCGAAATTGAAGGCTGAAAAAACCAATTCATATGAATTAGGAACTGATCTTGGCTTTTTACAAAACAGGATTGTATTAAATGCGACTGCTTATTATTCAAAATCGACCGATGTTATTCTTATTGTTCCCATCGCCTATTCTACCGGCTTTGCTGCTGAGTTGTTAAACGCGGCTGAAATTACTAATAAAGGCCTTGAGATCACGTTGAACACAACTCCGGTTAAAACAAAAAATTTCCGCTGGGATTTAAATTTCAACTGGTCAACGAACAAAAACAAAGTGGTTTCACTTGCGCAGGGCGTTCCCAAAGTATTAATAGCGGGATTTCAAAATGGGGAAGTAGATGCCATTGCCGGCAAAGCATTCGGGCAGATCTATGGCAGTGTTTATCAACGTTCTGACCCCAATAATATGAATAGCCCATTATTAATAAATGACAGTAAAGGAGATCCCGGATATGGCATGCCGATGGTAAGTGCACAAAATGCAGCTATAGGAGATATCAATCCCGATTGGATTGGGTCGGCAATTAACACGTTAACTTATAAAGGCATCAGCATTGGCGTACAATTAGATGTAAGGCAGGGCGGTGTAATATGGAATGGAACAAGAGGGGCTTTATCATATTTTGGTACTTCTGCCGAAAGCGGAAATAGAAATTCCGCGGTTACATTCAAAGGTGTTTTAGGACATCTTGATGCAAATGGAAATGTAGTGCATTATGCCCCGGATGGTGTGACAGAGGTTGCTAAACCTGGTCCCGATAATACGGTTGCAACCACTTATAGTCAATACTATTGGCAAAATGTGGGCAGCAGTTTTATAGGACCGGCAGAGCCAAGCATTGAAAATGCTTCATTTGTAAGGATTCGTCAAATTACTTTAGGTGTGGAATTGCCAAAGGAGCTAATTAGAAAATCACATTTCACAAATGTGTCTGTAGCGGTATTTGCCAATAATCCTTTTTTGTGGACAAAATATAAAGGCGTGGATCCTGAAACAAGCCTTGCCGGCCCGGCTAATGGACAAGGATTGGATTATTTTAATAACCCAGGCATTAAGAGTTTGGGAATACGTTTAAGTCTTGGGTTATAATAACATCTGAAAAAAATTAAAATGATATTATGAAACATCTAAAAAATAAATTATTAATTATTCTTCCGGTTGTTTTAGTGGTATTAAATACTTCGTGTAAAAAATCGTTTTATACTGATGTAAATAAAAACACAAATGCGCCGGATCCAACGAGCATTATCCCGAGTGTAATGTTATCAACCGTACAAGGAACGCTGGCTTATGCCCAGGGGGGTGATTTTTCCCGTTATACTTCTTTGATTACCCAGCAGACCTCCGGCGCTTCCCGCCAAGCAGGTGCTTATTACCAGTATATTTTTACGTCAGTGGATTTCGATTCCCCGTGGGGTAATTTATTTACGTCAGTGATGGAAAACGATCGCACGTTAATTCAAATTTCAGATGCGAAGGGAGATAATGGCTATGGAGGTATCTCAAGGATACTAATGGGATATAGTCTTCAACTCGCTGTTGATATGTGGGGGTCTGTTCCATACTCTCAGGCCTTTCAGGGTGCTACCAATCTTCAGCCCAAATATGATGATGGCAAAGCCTTATACGATACGATTTCCCTTTTATTATCTACCGCTATTACCAAACTTTCTGATCCTAATGTGGGCCCGGATGAGCCGGGAAGCGAAGACGTTATTTATGGCGGTGATCTTACTAAATGGATCAAATTTGCCCATGCTATTCAGGCTCGTTTATATATACACCAAAGTAAAGGGAATGCTGCCATGGCTACCAACGCATTATCAGAAATTGCACAATCTTTTACTTCCAACAGTGATAATGCACAATATCTATTTAGCGGCGGAACAGAAACTTCCGCAAATCCGTGGTATCAGTTTAATGAACAACGCGGCGACATTTCTTTTGATGTAAGCCCTTTAGGTGATATGTTGAATGCAACGAACGATCCACGTTATACTATTTTTACCACCCCATTAAATGCCCAGGGCAAATATACTGACGTTAACCAGGTAGGCATGGGAGATTATTATGGTTCCCTGACCGCCCCGGTTGAATTTATTACTTATGATGAATTGTTATTTATGAAGGCAGAAGCCACACTGCGAGCCACTGGAAATATTGCTTCTGCACAAATTTTTTACGCTATGGCGATTACCGCAAATATGCAGAAATTAGGTGTGGCCCCAGCGGCAATCGCAGCGTACTTAGCCGCAAATGGCGCTTTGCCAGCCACGGCTTCAGGCGCTATTGCACAGGTTGCCAACCAGGAATATATTGCTTTATATCTCAATCCGGAAGCCTTTACGTTATGGCGCAGAACGGGAAGTCCCAACCTTACACCCATAGTAGGTACTAAAATTCCACGCAGGTTCTTATACCCGCAAACTGAAATTTCTTATAATGGAGCTAATGTGCCTCAGTCAACTTTATATGCTCCGCAAATATTTTGGGATAATTAATTTGGTACCTTAAATAAATCGCCATTAATATTATGGCGGTTTATTTTTATATTTCATGAATCAAAAGAAACTGCGGGAAAAGTGAATTGACATTCTAAGTTTGCCGTTATCGAAACTATCTTCGTTCTTGCATAAAATAAAAGAGGCCGTCTCACCTTTTGAGACAGCCTCTTTTAGTATTTTAAAAAATTAAATTTATACACCAAAACTTTCGCCGCAACCGCAACTGCGGCTCGCATTCGGATTGCTAAAGTAAAAGCCTTTACCATTTAGCCCATCGCTAAAATCTAACGTAGTATTTACCAGGTATA
>JALYYM010000654.1 GCA_030946565.1 Bacteroidota bacterium
GTTTAATACTTTTTTTGCATAGTAAACCGATGAATCAATATTTCCGGTTTCGTAATATAATTGTGCGATACTGTTGTACAGATAGACTAAATCCAAATAGTTCACCTGATTAATGGCAATAGGAATACCCGACCAGTAATAACTTAATGCTTTTTTATAATTTTTCTCTTTCACCTCAATGTCACCAAACACATCTTGCAAATCACCCGATTCAATTTGGTATTGTTTGGCCAAGTCAGAAGCTTCTTTAATATAAAAAGACGCAGAATCAATTTGATTTGTAAGAAGATAAATACTGCTTAAAATTAAAGACTGCCCCGGCGGAAGAATTAATGGGTCAAATGTTTTTTTTGACAGAAAAACATACTTTAAAGCCTGATTGTAGTCGCCTATATCTCTGTAAAGAACTGCCAGTTGAAGATATGTGCCTGCAATCATCTTCACATCTTGCAAGCCCTTATACAGATCTAAAGCTTTAAGTGCGACCTCTATCGCTTTATCATAATTCCCGGCTATCCACAAAGCATATCCATAAATCCACATGCCTTGTGCCTCACCTTTTTTGTAGTTTAGTTGTCTCGCCAAACTTATTGCTCTTTGAGCATAGCTTATACTTGTATCAGCCTGATAAACGAGATAATCACTACTTAGTTCAATCAGCAACAGAACTTTTGCTGTATCGTCATTTGCTTTACTTAGTGATAGTTTTGCACTATCAACATAATTATAAGACGCCTTTGGTGCACTGGTAATGGTAGTATCCTGGGCTGTTGCTAAGCAAGGCAACAATAAAAGCAATACAGTTTGAATGTATGGTTTCACACGCATTTAATTATTGGGTAATTGAATAATAAATGTTGTGCCTTCGCCTTCCTTACTTTCCACTCTTATACTTCCGTTATGTTCTTTGGTAATGATGTCATAAGCTAAACTCAATCCCAATCCCGTTCCCTGCCCTGTGGGCTTTGTTGTAAAGAAGGGCTGAAAGATTTTCTCAATAATGTTTTGCGGAATGCCGTTGCCGTTGTCGCTTACAATGACCTCAACCCAACCCTTCTCCAAAGGAGCAGGGCTCTTAGTCGCAACGGTTATAAGTGGTTTATAATTTTCATCAGCGGTTTTTTGTTTTTCTGAAACTGCATAAAATGCATTATTAAAAAGATTCAACAACACTCTTCCAATATCCTGTGGAACAATATTTATGTTACCAATTGAATTATCAAAATCAGTTTTTATTTCTGCGTTGAAATTTTTATCTTTAGCACGCATACCATGATAAGCTAGACGTAAATATTCATCACACAAAGCATTAATATCTGTTGGTTCTTTTACGCCTGAGGTTTGCCTTGAATGTTGCAACATGCCTTTCACAATCGCATCTGCACGTTTACCATGATGATTTATTTTTTCAAGATTTTGTATTACATCATTTGCAATTTCTTTTACATCGGTATTATCACCGTTTTCTAATGCGGCTTTCATTTCATCTAATAACTCCTTGCTTACTTCACTGAAATTGTTGACAAAATTTAACGGGTTTTGAATCTCGTGTGCAATGCCTGCAGTAAGCTCTCCAAGGCTTGCCATCTTTTCTTTTTGTATCAGTTGGTTTTGTGTAACCTGCAATTCATTCAATGCCTCTTCTGCTTTTTTTCTCGCAGCTTTTATTGCTATTAAATCCTGCTCGGCTTGCAATGCATGAGCTTCAGCAATTTGCAAATCATTAAAACGTGTAAACGTGAGATTGAAAACATAGGCAAATTTTTCGAGCAGTTGCAAGGTTTCAGCAGGTTGCTCATCAGGTGATGCCATGCCGATAAAACCTTTGCTGAAATAAGCAATATATTGAACTCTTCTTTTCTGCGTTAAGCCACCTTTAAAAGGAACATGAATGCTGCTTAGATAATTAAGATAATCTTTCAATTCTTTGCCTTTCAAGTCAATCACTAAAGATTTTTTTTGCTGCTTCCAGCCGTCATACATTTTTTTGAATGATGGATTATTGTTCAGGTTGTCTTCATAAGCCATGCTTACTTTATTGCCGTCTTCATCCGTTATCCAAAACTC
>JALYYM010000656.1 GCA_030946565.1 Bacteroidota bacterium
CAAAAAAATTTGTTCCCAAAAGTTTTTAACCTATTTTTGCACTCCCTTAAAAAGAATTGGTAGCTCAGTTGGTAGAGCAATACACTTTTAATGTATGGGTCCTGGGTTCGAGTCCCAGCCAGTTCACAAAATGCCTCGTTAATAATAGAGGCTTTTTTCATTTATGGCCTGCATGTATATTTTGTATTCCGAGAAATTGAAAAAGTATTATGTTGGGGCATGCACTAATTTTGACAGGAGACTATATAAGCATAACATTGGCCATTCAAAATTTACATCGACGGGTTTCCCCTGGATTTTAAAATATAAGGAAGAACTCCCTGATTTAATAACAGCAAAACGACGGGAGACGGCAATCCATGTATTTATAGACTGCCCTTCGATAACGAGTTTACTTTAAATCTGCATGCTATTGTATTCACAGTTTACCGTTGCGGATTTTTTCCTATTAGTGCTTTAAGTGAAGACAATGCTTTGGATAACAGGCTTACTAAAATTGAAAAAACTTGTTGAGAATTCTAAGTATGGTATTCACCACATCTTAAAGAACCGAATTAAATAGACAAGGATTCCCATGAATTAATATGCCATTTGAATTAGGGCTTTTTTTCGGCGCAAAAAAATTCGACAATAAAGATCAAAAAAGTAAAAAAGCTTTAGTCTTTGAACGAATAAATTTAGCTATCAAAATTATTTTTCTGACCTTAATAGCATTGATACAAAGGCACATAATAATGATACATCTATAATCATTCAAAGCATTCGGAATTGGTTGAAGACTGCGTCTAACCGAAAATTCATCCCCGGCTATTTAAGTATAATAAAAGATTTCACCGGTTTTCAAAAACCACAGCCGTCTATCTTGTGACAATGCTCAAATGAAAAACAATAAACATATTCTTTAACTATGAATGCCGGCCAACTGCAAAGGATGCCGTTTTATTTTATGGCAGATTTATTGTTATAGATTGGATGACTCTTATTTATAACAACTTTAAAAATCAAATTACATGAGCGTAAATAATAAACATCTTGCAACCATTCTGCTGGGAGCTGCAGCCGCATTTGGCGCCTACAAATACACTAAGATGACGGAGGAAGAAAAACAAAAAATGGCTGATTCTTTTAAAGATAAATTCCACAAGCTTAAAGATGAAGCGGAGAGTGCCGGCGATACAGCAAAAAATTATTTTGCAGACCTAAAAAACAAAGCTTCTGAAATGTTTAAAGATCATTTTCCCGGTGCTGAACAGCATTTTGAAGATTTCTTTAAAGGTAAAACACCCTCTGATGTTTCCTCAAGCCCAACGAATGAAATCAATCCTGGCGCTTGATTAGGCCTTGGCTTAATTTCAGTATATGATAACGGGATTCTGCATTTTAGAAAAAAAATAGGTGCAAAAAGTTTCTATGCATCACATAGATCTTGTATGCCAAACATCACATCTTTTTTATTAAAACTTACTGATAGCATAGAACCCTGTTCAGGTGCGGATGTTATATTAAGAGTACCATTATATAATTCGGTGCGGCTTTTAATATTGGTAAGGCCTAGCCCGTCGGCTTTCTTTGTCGTATCAAAGCCAATTCCATCATCTCGTATAGAAAACGTAAGCAAGGTGCTATGGCAGGCATCTATGTCTATGTAAATATTTGTGGCTTTCGCATGTTTCAAAATGTTATTGATTTGCTCCTGTACAATTCTAAAAATATTGAGCTTAAACTTTTCTGTTAATCCAACTTCTACAAAATCTTTTGCAATAAATGTAATCTGTATTGGATGTACAAGCATGATCTCTTTAGTAAGATCTTCAATGGCTTCGGCAATGCTTATTTCCTTTAAAGGAGCTACAAGATTTTTAGATAATTTTCTTATTTCTTCAATCGCGGATAACACGAATGTTGATGCATTAGCTAATAAGGAATCCCTGTCTTCGTTATTTTTTCTTGCCATACCAATATAAAGACGTACTGCTCCCAAAATCTGGTTAATATTATCGTGTAACTCTCTTCCAATATCCAGGCGTTCATTTTCATGCGCTTCAAATACTGCATCCGTTATTTCTTTTTGCCTGTTGGCTTTTTCAATTTCAACTTTTTCTTCCAGTTCTTTTTGCCTGGTAATATCTGTTTGTAAGGAAAAATATTGTTTGAGGTCTCCATTCTCATCAAACATTGGCTGCACCTGGACTCTTACATATATTTCATCATGTGCTTTAGTATAATGTTGCAATTCAAAAACAAAAGATCTCTTTTTTGCAATCTGCTCTTTTATATAATTCTCAACACTAATATCTGTGTGTAATCCGTGTAAAAATTTCAAAGGATTTTTCCCTCTTACCTCGGACAGTGTGTACCCGAACATTTTTGTGAATGCATTGTTCACCCATACAATTTTTTGATCATTGTCAGTAAGCATCACTCCATTGGTTGTTTCTTTTGCAACCATCGAAAGTTTTATAAGTTCATCATCAGCTAATTTTTTTTCAGTTACATCCCTGGAATTTGCCACAATACCTTGCACTGCCGGATCATCCAGCATGTTGGTCATAGTACGTTCAATCCACCGCCACTTTCCTAAACTATTTTTAAGGCGGAACAAAGGAACCTTTATAGTTTTTTTTGTAGCAACAGCAGCTACAGATTCCCTTACTTTTTGTAAATCATCTTCGTGGATAAAAGAAAGTGGATTTTTACCTATTAAAAACTCCGGCTCATATCCCAATATATTTTTTGAAGAAGGGCTCACATATATATAGTTCCCTTCTGCATCCAAAATGCCTAAAAGATCCGATCCATTTTGAACAAGAGATTTAAACCTTTGCTCACTCAATAAAACTTTTTCTTCCGCATTTTTTCTTTCAGTGATATCGTGTGAAGCGCCGATGATTCGTAGGGCCTTACCTTTCTCATCCCGGATTATATAACCCCGGTCTTCTACCCAGCCGATCGTATTGTCATCTCGTATCACCCTAAAATCTACTTCGAATACTTGCTGTGATTCGGAATTAATTAAATCATCAATAGCCTGCTTTACTTTCTCCCGGTCGTCAGCATGTAACCTTAAAGGCCAATCTTCCGGCACGCCCAACTCGTTCGCATTGTCGCTCTTAAATATTTTTTTCCAACCTTCAGGATTTCTCAGCACTACACCAGTCGTTAAATCCCAATCCCACACCATGTCATGCGTTGCTTTGCTTAAAAAGTTATAACGGGAAATACTATCTTCCAGCGCATCGGCACTGTGCTTTCTTTCAATACTATACCGGACTGCCTTCTCTAAAAGAGGCACAGTAAATTCACCCTTTATTAAAAAATCCTGGGCGCCCAATGTAATAGCATTTAGGGCAATTTTAGTATCAGACAATCCTGAATAAATTATTACGGGTATCCTGGCATTTATTTTTATCAATGCTGAAAAAGAACTCAGTCCAAGACTATCTGGTAAAAAAAGATCTAAAAATATTAAGGAGAAAGTTTGTTGGTGTAAAAAATGAGATGCGCCGGCAAGCGTTTCGGTTACTACTATATCTGCGATAGATAGATTAGTGCTTATTAAATTTTCCTTTAACAGCAACTGATCTCCGGGATTGTCTTCAATTATTAATATTGTTATGGGCTTGGGGGCTTCCATTTAATATTACAATTTAGAATGGTTAAAACAAGAATAAGAAATATTTTTTTTGAAATAAAAAACGGACTATGTGCGTAGCGGTCGCTTTAAAATTTGCATTCGTTGTAAAATCTATGCTATGTTTTCTTTATATTTTTAGTATTAGAAGTTACAGCCAAAATAGTTTTGTAAAAATAAATATTATTAAGCTATCACACAGAATTTATAATGAAAATAAAATACCGGGAATATAGTTTAATAGGTTTCAGGCGGATTGGTAAAATCAATAATACCGAGACTGTTTCAAGCATCTGCTTTCACGCGTTTTGGGTTGTATATTTCAAATCCAAATAGACGACAAAAAAAATATCGTTGTAAATACAGCAGTGTGTAATATTGTAATTTAAAAAATGATTTATGGCAACGATAAAGGAAACATTCAAATTGCAGGGAGAACACCTGCTTAATAAAGTAAAGGAACTCATTGAAGAAGGCAACACAAGAAAAATTACAATTTCCGATAAGGAGGGAAAAGAAATAATGAGTTTTCCTCTTACCCTTGGCGTCGTGGGTACTGTTTTTGCCCCTGTCTTTGCGGCCGTTGGTGCGTTAGCCGCAATAATCGGTGAATGCACAATCACGGTAGAAAAAGACGTTTGATTTGTTTAAGCTGCGGTGCTTTATATCATTACCTCTAATAAATTTCCTTCGATATATTTAAAAGCTTGTTGCATTTGCTACTTGAACTTAAGTTTTTATTTCGCTGATAGTGAAATAAACTTTCACTTTTTTCATATTTTAGCTTAAGTTTGTTCCGCTATAAAAATTTATTTATTTACTATAGCACACTAACCATGCGGTTTGGCTTCTATGCTAAACATCTGCTTTTTACAACGCTTCTCTTCCACATCATTAAAGCTTTCGATACAGCTATAAAGTCCAAACCTATAAGCCATTATTCAATTATCAGGTTTTTTAAAACAAATTGTTTATGCGAATTTTTAATGTGTTTATCAAAGCCAGGTCTATTGCAATTATTTTTATAATAGCAATTAATTTAATTGGGACCAATTCGAATGCGCAGCAGCTTCAAACAAGTGACTTCGTATTATTCGGCGGGTCGTCTGGTGTAAATATTTCGTCAAATTCTAAAATAGACGGCGGCTCTATTGGAAGTTTCAGCCTTATAAAAGCAGCCAATAGCTCTATCTTTAATTCAAACCTTTACAGCGGGGGTAAAATAACAATTGCTGATAGCAACACCGTTTTGGGAAGAATCACAGCAGCTAATTCGGCGGGGGCACGGGGCAATACTCTTTTAACAGGCAGCATAAATATTTCCGGCAACGTTGATGTAAACGGAAATATCGTAATTGGCGGAGGAGCCGTAGCAGGCAAAGTAACGCATCCCCAGGGTACTACGTACACTGGTCCCATACCAGCGGGCGGCAATGTAAACGGCATACCTAATCTCCCTATTTTACCCTCTTTGCCAGCGGCATTAAATTTTCCGCCGGCGGGTTCAACAGATATAACTTCAGGCCAGGTGATTACACCAGGCGCTTATGGTAATATTATTTTAAGAGGGAAGCAGACAATTACATTGTCGGGTACAGGGGTGTACATTTTTAAGTCAATTCAAAATAGTGGAGCCATCAATAATTTTATTTTCGATTTTAAAAATGCAACTACAGGCACCATTAAAATATATATTTATAACGATGCAGATCTTAATAAAGTTGGTGCAAGTTTAACGAATGGTGGCAGCGAGTCAAGGGTATATACCGAAGTGCATGGAACAGGCGCAAACACGAAATCCGGCGCAGCTTTCACTATCGCAAACGGATCATCCTTAACTACATTAAAATGGTTAGGCACTGTATATGCTACATCGGGTGAAATCAATATTGGAACCGGTTCAGGCCTCGGGTTTCATGATATTTCCGGGAGTTTCATAAGCGCCACGAAAGTTACTCTTAAAAGTGACTTGTCTATTAAATACGCGCCATTTATTGACCAGGTAATTTTGCCTTATTATCC
>JALYYM010000126.1 GCA_030946565.1 Bacteroidota bacterium
TACATGGGTTCTCTTTTATAATCAAAAAAACCTTCGAGGCTCAAATCTTCATCAATATCTGGCCAATGAACCCCAAAAAGGCTTACTTCAAAATTATAGCGTTGTTCCGCCGTAGCGTTTAATAAACTAGGAAACCATGACAATGGATTGCCAAGGATATGCCCTATATCTGTTTTAACATAGATATTTTCAGCATCAAACCAAACCTTTTCAATTTTCATAATAAAATATATTTATCACCCATGTATCTCCGTCCATTTTTTTATAATTTCTTCTTTTCTTTCTTCTATTAAAGCTTCTGCCAATACGAGATCTTTCGGTTTGATGCCCCTGCTTTCGATAAGTTTTACATTTTCTACTCCAAACCTGGCTTCTCCATCACCGTTTCTTACATGGATGTGAATAGGCAAATGATCATTCATGTAAAAGAAAAATCTCATTCCAAACATTCTAAACAATTCCGGCATAGCTTTTTTTAGGCAAAAATAATAATAAATGCATATTAGTCACTTTGCCACAGGTGGATACAACTTTGCATAAATGAATATGGAGAAAATTTACTTCGTACAGGAGATAAAGAAACATTCGGTGGAAGTAGCTTTTTATAAGCCAACAATTTTTGTGTAAATCAAATTTTAATAAACTTGTTAAATCGCAAATGACTATGCTGCTATTTTATTCTGGCAGCACATTATCTATACGATGAATTTCTTCTGTAAATGGATACACCGCCATCTGCCAAACAGTTGGAAGAGTTCAGGAATAAAGAGTCATGCTTTACTGAGATAATATTTTCGCCGGAATTAAGCTCTGTCGTTTTAAAAAAAGTTTCCTTCGCATCTCCGTGGCAATCTTTTCGTTTTTCTAAAGAATACGATCCTTTGAAGATTGTAGTGTCATGGCTTTTTCTTTCGAAAGTTCCATTGCTTCCGATCACAATAATTTTTCCGTTGCCAGGAAGATATGAAGGATAATTAAATGGGTAACCTATAAACGTTATATATTCCCAGGATCCAATAATATCATTTTGAATTGCGTTATCCTTTTTGCAGGAATATAAAATTGACATACCGATTATGCAGAGAAATATATTTTTCATGATGCGTTGACATTTGGAAAGTAAAGAATGTTGCATAAAAACACTTTTCATTAAATTTTAAAAAAAATAAATTATTTTTTATCAAAAATGCCCGTGTTTAGATTTATAAGATAAGCAAAAAAACGCCCCGAAAAATTCAGGGCGTTTTTTCATTATTAAAAATTCAAAATATTAAAAATTCAATCTTAAACCTATCTGGCTAATCCATCTTGCGCTAAGGCCAGGAGCAGTACTTGTGCTTAAACCGTATGGAGTACTACTCTTTTGAGGTGTAAACCTATATTGTGGAGTAAGATCTGTAGTACTTACAAAGCCCGCAAATTGAATCAGGCTATAACTATCGTTGCTTAAGAAATAAGTTTTGCCCCAGTGCCTGTTCAGCATGTTGGTGAAATTATAAACATCATAAGTAAGTTGAAGCTGATAGGTATGGTTTGATAACTTCAAATTGAAATCCTGCGTGAGCTTTAAATCAACAATATTAGTGAAGGCTTGCCTGGCACCATTACGCTCTGCAAATTCCCCGCGATGCTTTGATAAATATTTATCGTTTTGGATATATTGATCCAGAAGATCTTTTTGCTGCTGTGGAGTATACGTATTGGACCCAACTGTATTAGGAAGAAAAATTTGGGTTTGCAGATCGCTGTTTGTCGGAATATAAATCAGATCATTGTTTTCAAAGCGGCTCCTATCGCCGACTATACTGCCTGAGTACACGTAGCTATAAGGCGAACCCGACTGACCATTATAAACAAGACTAATAGTAGTTGCAAGGTGATCTTTTGCGTAGCTGAACTTCTTAGAGGCGTACGCATAAATGCGATGGCCAAGGTCAAAGTCTGACGTAGAAAGAGGAAGGAAGTTTCTGCCATTTACAGTTTCCATAAATCTCCATTGTGAAGAGTTTTGAGAACTTGTTCCGTCATTGGTTATCTGTGAATTTCCATAAGTATAACTTACGTTAAAGGCGAAACCTTTCCGGAATACCTTATCCAGGCTAGCTGTAAAATTGTAAGAAAAACCTGTCTTACCGGGATTGTTATACAGTAACAAAATGTCTGTATACGGGTTAGCATTTCCCGGCCTTAAACCTGGCTTAACGGGTGTTCCACTAAAAGTATATACTGTTCTTGAACCAAGCCCTGCGGACTTCAATGAGGGAGGCAAAATATTTAATTGTTGGTAATAAATTTCCTGGATATTTTTCGTGTACAACACTTCAACGGTGCCTGTCCAACCGTTTCCAAATTTTCTATCGGTAGCGAAAGAAGCCCTGAAAATTTTAGGGGATTTGAAATGCTTTGAAATAAGGTCAACTTCACCTTTTGCATTAGCAAGGCTTATGCCTAATTCCTGTGGAGTGTATTGGTTAGTAGGGTCTGCCCTAAAAGTAATATTGGGATTATTAACGCTAACGCCACCAAGGCTTACACCATTTTGATTATAAACGCCACCGGGCCATACCAGGGGAATTCTACCTGCAAATAATCCTAACCCACCGCGTATCGTTACATTCTCGTCAGGTATTTTATAAGTAAATCCTAAACGGGGAGAAAATGAAAAAGGCACTTTGGCAATTTGACCGGAACGTGCCCCACGCAGATCGTAAGACTGGGAAAGAATGGCAAGGGCAGTATCATTGAAGAAATGATCTTCTTTTGGTTGATCTAAATATTCAGTTTTCTCAACTCTTATACCTGCGTTCAAAGTAAATTGATCGTTCACTTTGATTTCATCATTTGCAAAAAAAGCGAGATTTAAAAATTTGAAAGAAGCCGCAGATAGCGAATTTGATTCATCGGTTTTATTTTCCAGTAAAGAGAATGAATGATCATAGCGGGTAGGTTTTGCATCTGTTATAAAGTCATTCAAACTTGCGTAGGTGTATGTTCCAAAAAGATCACGGATAAAAACATTGTATGCATTGCTATATAAGTTATCTGTTCCTATGGTAAATAAATTTTTACCAGATGCAAACTTAAAGGCATCATTGAATGTCCAGTTTTTTTGCCTTAGCAAATTACCAGTAGAAAAGTTTTCACTGCCAAAAACCAGGGAGCCAGAACCATCCCTGATGGTAACTCTTGGAAAGTTAGCCCCAATCGCATTTCTGTTGTCCAATACATTCGTATAAGTTACTAACAGGCGATTGGATTTGCTTCCTTTAAAAGATGAACGCAATTCTAAAGTGCCTGTGTGAGCTGTAGTGGGAAACAAATATCCGTTATTAAAAAAATTGATTGAAGTGCTGCTTGAAGAATTTGTATTATAACGGCTTCCCGAGTTATACCTGTAACTCAATGATAATTTATTAGTCTGGTTAATATTCCAGTCAAGCTTGGTCGTAATCCTATCTACATTTACTTTTTCCGGGTTATCCAAATACCCACCCGGATCATAGCTATACTTTGTTTTAAGATAATTAACCAATTTAGCAATTGAATCGGGTGTTGCATTGCCATTGTATGTGCCCGTAAATGGCTGTGGCCGTGTATTTCTTTCTCCTTCAGCTAAAAGAAAAAAGAATAGTTTATTCTTAATGATTGGCCCGCCTATTCTTGCGCCGTATATTTTATTATCAAGATTAGCAAGTTTGGTTCTTTGATCTTTAGGAATATCTCCCGGTGTTTTTCCTGCAAGGTCCTGGTTGCGGAAGTAATACCAAACTGAACCTTCTACTTTATTGGTTCCTGAACGCGTAGTTGCATTAATGCCTCCACCGGTGAAACCGCCGATAGAAGCATCAAAAGGATTAAGCACCACCTGGAACTGATCAATAGCATCTATTGAAATAGGATTAATATTAGCCTGGCCGCCATTTGTACCCGATGCTGCAAGACCGAATACATCATTATTTATGGCCCCATCTATATAAAACGCATTGTACCTATTGTTTTGCCCAGCTAACGATACTCCGCCATCCCCGGTAATTTTGGCCTGGGGTGTAAAGCGCAGGTAATCATTCACGCTTCTGTTAACTGTTGGTATATTTTGAATTTTGTCCCTGCCGATGTTGGTTTCAAGGCCACCTTTAGATTGTCCGGCAGCTCTTGTTGCTGTGGCTACAACCACTTCCTGTAGTTGTGAAGCATTTGTAGTAGCCAAAAAAT
>JALYYM010000694.1 GCA_030946565.1 Bacteroidota bacterium
GCATATCCGGCGATAATATAAATGATGGTTGGAGACACGGTTTTTTTTGGTGAGTGGGGAATTGCGAATGGTGAATCGGTCAATGGGCAATGGGTCAATAATAAGTAAGTCAATGGTCATTAGGTCAATGGTCAATGACCCAATGACAAATGACCAATGACCCAATGACCAATGACTAATGACCCAATAACTCAATGACCCAATGCCGCTATTCATCCTCCGGAAATATTCTTGTCAATTTCAACTGGCTTACCGGGGCTACTATCAACGGAAATTTTTCAACGGTTACATTACTTTGTTCAAGGCCAAAACCCCGCTCTTCGCTAAGGCTTACCTCTTTCACCCAAAAATGAAGTTTCATAATAAGCTTTTCAAAGAATGGTAATTCATTATCGCGGGACAAGAATTTTTCCATCACGATAAACTGAAAATCACCGACTACATTATTTCTTTGCAGGCTTTCATACCGGCTGGTAATATTCACTTCCATATTGCTCACCATATTTTCTACCACATGCCGGAACATGAGATTGATGTGCGGCTCCATTCTAAAGCCCAGGCGAAATTCAACGCGGATGATTTCATTTGGTATAATGGCATCTACTGAATATTCCAAAGTGAAGGGATCATCTAAAGTGTCCACATGTACAAACCAATAAATGTCCGCACGTTTTGGTTTCCTGTTGAGGATTGAATAAATAATTTTATGCTCAATCTCTTTTGGGTTATTAGCGCTGGTAAGATATACGAGGTGCGTAGCATATTTTGAGATAGAATTATCATTGCTTAGTTCCTGCAGCATGGGCAGGTATTGTTCCAATCGTACAAATTCCACATACCTGTTCTTAATTTTTCTTGCCCGGTACCAGAGGTACATTATAGAAAACATAAAACAGCCGATAAGCGTAGTAAAGTAACCACCATGCGTAAACTTCAATAACAGCGCTACCAGGAAGGTAATTTCAATAATACCATAGACTATCAGGAACACGTAGATCAGCCACGGCTTCACCCGGTGAATCACCATGTAGTTAGCATAGAGCATAGTAGTGGCAAGCATGGTTATTATAATCGCCAGTCCGTAAGCAGCTTCCATCCGCGAGGACGTTTGAAAATAAAGGACTACGCCTACGCAACCGACAAAGATCATCGTGTTAACGGCGGGTATAAATAATTGCCCTCTTTCATCAGAAGGATATTTTATTTTAAGCTTAGGCCAAAGGTTCAGGCGCATCGCCTCACTGATAAGCGTAAACGAACCTGATACCATCGCCTGGCTGGCAATGATAGCGGCGATAGTAGCGATACACACTCCGGCCAAAACAAACCATTGCGGCATAAGATCGTAAAATGCATTTATGTGCAGGCTGGCTTTTACATCATCTGTTATCGTCAATCCTTTTCTATGTGCCAGCAAGTATGCGCCCTGCCCTATATAGTTCAGCAGCAGGCACGATTTTACATATATCCATGAAATACGAATATTGCCGCGTCCACAGTGGCCGAGATCACTGTACAATGCTTCAGCCCCGGTCGTACACAAAAACACCGCTCCCAACAACCAAAAGCCGGAAGGATAATTTGCTAAAAAATTAATAGCATAATAAGGATTGAGTGCTTTGAAAATTGTAAGATCGTCCAGCACGTGAAAAGCCCCAAGAACTGCCAGCATGGTGAACCATATAAACATTACCGGCCCAAACATTTTGCCGATAGAGGCAGTGCCAAATTGTTGCAGAAAAAAAAATAGTACAATAATTATCAGCACAATAATCATAATAGTATCAGGCTGAATAGCATGCAATATGGGTAACTGTCGCAGGCCTTCAATTGCTGATGTTATTGATATTGGTGGCGTGATAATGCCATCGGCAATTAATGCTGCCCCGCCTATCATTGCCGGATACACGAGCCATTTGTATCGTCGCCGTACCAATGCATATAGGGCAAAAGTTCCGCCTTCTCCTTTATTGTCTGCACGCAAAATCATGATCACATACTTCAGGGTTGTCTGCAATGTGAGCGTCCATATAATACATGAGAGGCTTCCGATAATAAGTGTGTCTGAAATTAATTTATTATAGATAATTGCATTGAAAACATATAAGGGCGATGTTCCGATGTCTCCGTAAATAATTCCTAAAGCTATAAGCAGGCCGGCAGGTGTTACAGAATTGAGATTTTTTCTCACGCCAAAAATTTAGATGAATTTACAACCGGCCTATTATTTTTAGATTGAATAGCCTTTGTAAAAATAAGTGCAAATGTAGAGTGAATCCTGAAACTTGCAATTAATTCCTGTCAATTAAACACGGTTGATACTCCGGCTTGCATTCAGGAATACTTATATTTATAATAAACTTACTCTAATGCCTAAAAGAAAAAAAGTTTTCGTATGGGTGTTGTTTTGTATCATGCTGCTTGTTGCTATGTCTGATGGTATCCGTTACCTGCGGCCTGACGGTAAAAAAGAAAAGATAGAAAGTGCACAAAGTAATTTTCCTGTCTATGGCAATCAAAGAATAATCTTTATATACAATGCATGGGGAGGTATTATGCCCGGAACAATAGGCTTTCTGCACAAATTTTTCAGGCCATATACTTATCCTTGTAATCTTTGCCTTTTGTCCCATAGCGCTTTCGGTATGAAAAAGCAGTGGAAAAATTTTCTTGATTCACTTCCTTTGGCGAAAGTGTACCTTGATAAGGATGAGGGAAGAAAAAAATACCTGCCGGATGATCTGCCTTTGCCTGTTATTTTATTAAGTGATAGCCTGCACACTACCATGCTGGTAAATGCAGATGAGATTAATAGTGTTCATACATTGAATAATCTAATCACTCTTGTCCGCAAAAAATTGTCTGCAAGCCATGCTACTAATAATTGAATTATTTCCTGCATAAAAAAATCCCCTTCAAAAATGTTTGAAGGGGATCACCAGAAAAATTCTTTATAAATTTTTATAAAGCAATTTGCTTTTCTGTAACCATTTTTCTTAGGTTAATAAGCCCATACCGCATGCGGCCGAGAGCAGTGTTGATGCTGCAATCAGTTAGCTTTGCTATTTCTTTAAAACTAAGATCGGCATAGTGCCTCATTACAATTACTTCCCTTTGATCTTCCGGCAACAGATCAAGCAATTTTCTTACCCTGTCGTGGCTTTGTAGCTGCATCATTTTTTCTTCAGCGTCAGGCTCTGCAAAGTTGAGTACCTCGAAGATGTCGCGGTCATCACTTGTTTTAATAGAAGGGCTGCGCTTGATTTTTCTAAAATGATCAACACATAAGTTATGCGCAATACGCATTACCCAAGGCAAAAATTTTCCTTCATCGGTGTAGCGGCCACCGTTGATGGTATCGATCACTTTTATAAAAGCGTCCTGGAAAATATCTTCTGCAAGATATTTGTCTTTTACTAACAAGTAAATCGAAGTGTAAATTTTGTCTTTGTAACGATGTACAAGGCTTGAGAGGGCTTCAGAGTCACCATCAAGGTAAAGGTGGATCAATTGCTGATCGGAAAGGGGGTTCATGGTTTTCATAAACTGTTACGATTTTTAATTTAGGATAATTGTGCAAGTCAATCCAATTTAAAAGAAAATAACGGAGAGAAATTATTGCGAAGCGCAGAAAAGTCCTTCATTCTTTCAGGAAAATTGGAATTGCTAAATTATAGGATTAAACCAATCTGCCAAATAATTTGCAGGCTTATTTTACGAATTTATAAAAATAGAGGGATAACACTCATAAGAGTGTTTAGTAAAAATACGATTCGTTATTTTTGCAACCGAAGATGAAAACAATTAAAGCAAAACCCAAGCCAGAATTGGCTAAGAGAGGAATTCAGAAGAATAATATTTTTATAAAAGGCGCCAGGGTTCACAACCTTAAGAATGTATCAGTAGAAATTCCGCGAAATAAATTTATAGTAGTTACGGGTGTTTCCGGTTCAGGTAAATCATCATTAACGATAGATACATTATTCGCTGAAGGGCAACGCAGGTATGCCGAAAGCCTTAGCGCTTATGCACGGCAATTCATGGCCCGTATGAATAAGCCTGATGTTGATTATATCAAGGGCCTTTGCCCCGCCATTGCCATTGAGCAAAAAGTAACAACACGTACTCCGCGGTCCACTGTAGGAAGCATGACGGAAATTTACGACTACCTGCGACTGTTGTTTGCACGCGTGGGAAAAACGATTTCCCCTGTTTCCGGGAGAGAAGTAAAAAAGGATGATGTCGGCGATGTAATACAAGCAATAAAGAAATTAGAAAAAGGCGATAAAATTTTATTGCTGGTTGCTTTTAAGCAGCATCATAGCAGGAATGTAAAAGAGGAATTAGGTATTTTAATGCAAAAAGGATTTTCAAGAATTTATCTTGATAATGAAATCATAAGGATTGAAGACATACAGGATCAGAAAAATCTTTCTTCATTATTTACCCATAAAACTCCTTATGTTTTAGTTGACCGTCTTCTCGTAAAAGATTTTGATGAAGATGACGCTCATCGTATATCCGACTCCGTTACTACCGCTTTTTATGAAGGAGAAGGCGAAGTGATATTGGAAATTAATGGAGCAGAAACTTTGCATTTCTCCAATAAGTTTGAGCTTGATGGAATAAAGTTTGAAGAACCTGTCCCAAATTTATTTTCATTTAATAATCCTTATGGGGCCTGTCCTGTTTGTGGAGGTTTTTCTTTAGTGCTTGGCATTGATCCTGATCTTGTAATGCCGGATAAAAGATTGAGCGTATATGAAAATGGTGTTGCCCCATGGCGCGGTGAAAAGTTAGGCCAGTGGAAAGAAAGCCTTATTCGCGTTGCACGAAGGTTTGATTTTCCCGTGCACAAGCCGATAATGGACCTTACCACGGCGCAATATAATTTGCTCTGGACAGGCAATGAATATTTTTCCGGGCTTAATGATTTTTTTAAAGAGGTAGAGCAAAATTT
>JALYYM010000721.1 GCA_030946565.1 Bacteroidota bacterium
AAATTTGATATTAAAAAACTGGAAGAGGCATAGTTCATAAAAGCCCAAATAAAAATGTTTTAAGAAAATTACAAAAGCCATTAACGTGGATGAATACATTAAGGCATTTCCAAAAGAGACTCAAACTACTTTAGAGCAGGTGCGGCAAACCATTAAAAAAGCCGCACCTGCAGCTGAGGAAAGTATAAGCTACGCAATGCCTGCGTATAAATTAAACAGTAGGCCGCTTGTTTATTTTGCCGGATATGAGAATCATATCGGGCTGTATGCAACGCCGTCAGGGCATAAAGCATTTGAAAAAGAATTGGCCAAATACAAACAAGGAAAAGGCTCTGTACAATTTCCTTTGAATGAAGCGATGCCTCTGGATTTAATAACAAGGATTGTAAAATTCCGGGCCGAAGGAAATGTAAAAAAAGAAAAAAAAATTTAGCGTATTGCAAGTCTTATTATTATCAATATCCGCTAAAAAATATCTAATTTGTATGTAAACAGAAATTTATGAATAGCCAAACCATAACTATTGATTTTCCCGGTGACATTCTTTTAGCCTTGAATGAATCTGAAAGCGATTTGAAAAAACGAATCAAATTAACGCTTGCCATACAATTGTACGAATTCCAAAAGTTAACTATTGGTAAGGCAGCGCAACTTTCAGGAGTGCCACGCTTAGAATTTGAAACTGAACTTTCAAAAAAGAAAATTTCAATTTCAAATTTGGTAGAAAATGATATTTTGAACGAAATTGAAAAATTAAAATAAGATGGAAAGCCGGCTTGTAATTGCCGTTTCAGGGCCAATTTTTTCTCTTGCCCTTATAGATGAACTCGAAATATTACATAAATTGTTTGAGGAAATTAGGATATCTAATGCAGTGTGGGAGGAAATAACTGCAAACAAAACCACTAAATTTTATAAAAGAATTTCGGATTTTTTTGAATCTAAAGTTGTCAAAGTAACAAGCTTTAATGATTTGACTTTTTTAATGGGTTATGGAGAGTCTGAATCACTTATTCTTTACAAAGAACTTAATGCAGATTTCCTCTTAATAGACGATAAAAAAGCGAGGAGTATTGCAGAAAATTTCAATATTAATTGTATTGGAACTTTAGGCTTACTGTCAATAGCAAAAACGAAAGGTCTTATTAGAGAATTGCGATCTTACTTTCTTTTGTTGATAAAAAATGATAGATATTATTCCATAAAATTGTTGAATATTTTATTAGAAAAACATAATGAATTGAAAATAACCTAACCTTAATTTTTTATCGATTTGTAATGTTATTGGCATTAAGACAAGTGATCAATGCGAAAATAATCATGATTGATCGCTACTAAAAGATTATAAAACTCTTTAAAAGATTTCTTCAGCTTATTTAAATAACTATAAATATTTTCCCGTATAACTTTCTTTTACATGCTTCAATCCCGATGGAACACCAGCGTACACAAGGTTTCCGCCACCATCACCTGCTTCGGGGCCAAGGTCAATTATCCAATCCGCAGATTTTAAAACATCTGTGTTGTGCTCGATCACAAGAATAGAATGCCCCTGCTCAATCAACGCTTTAAAAGAAGTAAGCAATTTCTTTATATCATGAAAATGAAGACCGGTTGTTGGCTCATCAAAAATAAAAAGCAGGTTTCCCTGGCCACTGCCTTTACCAAGAAAAGAGGCAAGCTTTACCCGCTGTGCTTCGCCACCGCTTAATGTATCCGACGATTGGCCAAGCTTGATATATCCCAAACCAACATCACTCAAAGGCTGAATCTTTTTAGCAACATCTGCTCCGTTTGCTTCGCTTTTTTTGCCACTATCTTTTCCCTCACCAAAAAACTCAATGGCTTCATCTACACTCATATCAAGCACATCATAAATATTTTTTTCACGATAAGTTACTTCAAGTACTTCCTGCTTAAATCTTTTACCATTACATACATCGCATGTCAAATGCACATCCGCGAGGAACTGCATCTCTACCACCTGCTCACCTTCGCCTTTACACGCATCACATCTTCCCCCATCCACATTAAACGAAAAATGCTTTGGCTGATAGCCTCGAATTTTACTCAAAGGCTGCTTGCTAAAAAGATCTCTTATTTCATCATAAGCTTTGATGTAAGTAACGGGATTGCTGCGTGAAGATTTTCCTATGGGATTTTGGTCAATCATTTCTACCTGCGATATATAATCTATATCACCAGTAAGGCCTTTGTTGATCCCTACTTTTTCCGCAAACTCACCTTTTATTTTTTTAAACGCCGGGTACAAAATTTGTTTTACCAAAGTGGTTTTGCCGCTTCCACTTACGCCGCTTATCACACACAACACATTCAATGGGAATATTACATCAATATCCTGCAGGTTATTTTGCCTGGCACCATGAACAGTTATTGAG
>JALYYM010000724.1 GCA_030946565.1 Bacteroidota bacterium
GGTTTAGTAACCTTTTAATAAATGGTGTAATCGCCGGCCTTAGTGGCATCCTTGTTTTCGTTCCACAGATAATGATATTATTTGGCCTTATCACCTTGCTTGAGGATACAGGGTATATGGCAAGAATTAGTTTTTTAACGGATAAGATTATGCGCAAAGCTGGCCTGAATGGAAAAAGTGTGATGCCTATGATAAGCGGCCTGGCCTGTGCAGTTCCCGCGATAATGAGCGCAAGGAATATCGAAAATAAAAAGGAGCGTTTGCTTACCATTATGTGTACGCCTCTTATGAGCTGCAGCGCAAGGTTGCCAGTCTATACCATATTAATAGCATTGGTTGTTCCGAATAAATATCTTTTTGGCTTTATGGGCTTGCAAGGGCTAGTGATGATGTCAATGTATTTGCTGGGAACGGTGATGGCTTTGATATCCGCTTATGTGATGAAGTGGTTTATTAAAAGTAAAGAGAAGAGTTTTTTCATTTTGGAACTGCCTATCTATCGCGGCCCACGCTGGAAAAATATGTTTTATACCATGGTAGAAAAAGCAAAGGTATTTGTATATGATGCCGGCAAAGTCATTATGGTAATAAGCTTATTACTTTGGGTGTTAAGTTCGTATGGGCCGTCAAAAAAGATGCAGCAAGTTTCAGCGAAATATGAAATGCTTGTAGCAAAAAATCCGGAACAGGACAAGGAACTTAATAAGAGGAAAAAAACAGAACTGCTGCAAAATTCTTATGCAGGAATTTTAGGAAAAGTGATAGAGCCCGTCATACGGCCTTTAGGTTACGATTGGAAAATCGGTATTGCGCTGATTACATCCTTTGCCGCCCGTGAAGTTTTCGTTGGTACTATGGCAACATTGTATAGTGTTGGCGATGACAAGGATGAAAATAATGCCACGCTCAGGCAAAAGATGAATGCGGCAGTACGTGCTGACGGATCGAAAGTATATGATCTTGCTACAGGCCTTTCTTTGTTAGTTTTTTATGTGTTGGCTATGCAATGCATGAGTACACTGGCAGTGGTGAAAAGAGAAACAAAAAGCTGGAAATGGCCGGCAATTCAATTAGTTTACATGACGGGCCTGGCCTATGTAATGAGTTTCGCCGTTTACAATATTTTCAATTAGCTTAATAGCGTGTGACGTCTTTAACATCGTACATCTCACATCGTACTTCGTACGTTCCTCCATCATCTCACAGCATTATAAATTCCATTTTTCACCTGCGGATATATTCTTTGATAGAGTTCATCTAAAATATCCTGCTTGGCAGGTACCTGGAAACTGTTGTTGTTAAGCAGGGCCAGGTCATTGCCACTTAAAGCTCTTGAATCCCCCCTGTAAGTAGCGTATTCCTGTTGCCAGTCGAATTGTGCTGTGTATCTCCTGTCGGCAATATTATTGCGTGTAACCGCATCCGTTATACGGCTTTCAAGATCACCCTCGGCAGTGAAATATCTTTTCGTAATACTTAAAGTGCCACTCACTGTTTGATAGGAAACGTGGCCGGAAGTGTCTCTTCCTACTTCTATCTGCTTACTTACATTCCTGCTGTATTGTGAGGTGTAAGGTTGTGGTATATCAAGATTTACCCAGGTAAGATCTACGACAACATCAGGTTGAACATTTGCCCTGCGGGCATCCCAGTCAGTATAGAACCTGGCAAAAGAATTTCTGCTATAATCGCCGCCAAGGTCTCTTACGAGGCTCCGCTGCAAATAATCATTATTAAAACTATTGCCGTAACTGTTGAAACCTGTGTTGTTATAATAATAAGAATTATCTGTCACAGGATTTACAATTACATTCAGTATGCTGTTTTGATAGGCGATGTCCATTTGCCTTTTGGTGTCTTTGTACCCCGGAACAAAATCCTGCGCTTGTTTGAAAGCGTAATACGCGTCGCGGGAAGATTGTTTGTCATTATTATTTAAGTAATCCAGTCCCGTGCTATAATAATCTGCGGCAGCTTTTTCTTTTACAACTTGTATATCTGCCTGGTAGGCCGGAGCTTTTAAAAGTTTTGCAGCATTGGAAGAGCTGTTAATTACTCCAGACAAATGTTGAAGCGCCTGGTATTCCAGGATAATCTTATTCCATTTACCAGGTTCCATCAGCGTACTATATACATCAATATTATCCAGGTGAATTTTTGAAGCATCATTGTAAAGGCTGCTTAAATTATTTCTCAGGCTGGTATCCGATGGATTTTTATCCAGCTTTTTTATATCAGTCAGTAAGGCAATGTCTTGTTGGGTATTGGCAACTGAGTTCCTGGTACTGCTGCAGGAAGCAAATAAAAAGAGAAGGATTATTATGCCGTATAAGTTTCTTTTCATTGTTTTTGTTTAATAGTTAGACGATTAAGCATGCCTAAAAACAATTAAAAGATCGTTAATAGCTGGCACATTGTCAATTATTTTAAAG
>JALYYM010000731.1 GCA_030946565.1 Bacteroidota bacterium
AATGGCGCTGTTCATCATCTTGCTAAAACTAAAAGATGAAATTTTCAGCCCCAGCTTTCCATGCTGTATTTTACTTACATCCAATAGCTCCGAGATCAGTCCGTTAAGCCGGTCAATGGAGGCGCCCGCTTTTTCTGCATATACGAGGTCTCCATCTTTCTTTTGCTTTAAGCTGTGCTCTATCAATTGTACAAAAGCTTTCGCGGAAGTGAGCGGCGTTTGTAGCTCGTGGCTGGCTATGGCTATAAAATCATCTTTCTCTTTCTCTTTGTTTTTTTGATCCTGTATGTCAGTGGCAGCGCCTACCCACGAGATTACTTCACCTTCATCATTAACGATCGCAGAGGCCCTGCATACATGCCAGCGGTACATGCCATCGCTCTTTCTTTTTAGCTGAAATTCTATGTTGAAATTTTCAAGCGTTTGTATGGAATGTTCCCACATACTAGTCACTTCATCTGCCTGTTCTGGCTTTAAGGCAGCCATCCACCCGAGCTGCAATGCACTTTCAAGGGACATGCCCGTGTATTCAAGAAAGTAATTATTGAAGTAAGTAAAATTGCCTTCTGCCGAAGCTGAAAAAGTGATTTGATGTATTGATTCTAAAATCAGGTTTAGGTTTTCTACATGCTTTAAGGCTTCAGCTTTTTTTCTGTCAGTAATATCGTTCAGCGCCAGCAATATAAGCTGGCCGCCATTCTCGCCAGCTATTGGTTGCGCATTAAAGCCGATAGTGCGCTGCCCTATCGTGGGGAAAACATAAGTAGCTTCCCATTCTAAAAAGCTGGCCTTTTGTTGTTTTATTTTTAAAAGGTGCTCTTTCAGTTCAGGAATGTTCCAGCCATTATTTTGCAGCTCGAATAAAATTTTTCCCAGTGTATCCTTCTCCGTTAGCGAGAAGGTATTGTAGAAAGATTTGTTGGCGCTCCTGATAGTAAAATTATGATTGAGCACCAGTAGCGGCTCGTGTATAGTAGTTACAATGCCTTCTGCGTATATGCGTGAACTGTTATATTGCTCATTGCGGTCAAAGAGTTCCTGGTTCACAGTTGCCAGTTCTTCGTTGGTGCTCTGCAATTCTTCTTTGCTTGTTTCCAACTCCTCATTGAGGCTTTGCAGCTCTTCACTGCCACTCAGCAATTCTTCATTTGCACTTTGCAATTCCTCGTTGGCGGCTTCCTGGTTTTCTGTAATAGAGCGCATATCTTCTCTTACCTGCAAGAGGTCTTTCTCTAACTGTTCAATACGTGCTGCGCCTGTGTCTGGTATTTTATTTACATCTTTTTTCTTATTGTTCTTTAATAAAACAGCCGGGGGCATTGCTTCCTGTTCACGCTCTTTAAAAAGTATGAGAAAATGCAGGTCAATAGCGTTAAGCAAAGGAATTACTTCTATAGCTATTAATTGTTTACCATGGTTGATTGCTATGCCTTCTTTACTAAATATTTTTTTTGTTGTTTTTGTTTTGTGCAATGCGTTTCTAAGCTCAAAGGACAATCCTTCACGTGCCATCTTAAGCACATTAAGACTTGCTTTGCCGGGAGATGGCTCAAGGTAACGGCCTGTTGAGCCACGAAACTGTACAATATCGAGCTGCTCATTTACTATTACACCTGCAGGCGTGTATTTAGCCAGTAAAATATCATCTGCATTTTTTTGAAAATCATCCTGCTTGCGTTCATTGCTTCGCACAGAATAATCTTTGTCTTTCAGCGTTTCTTCGCTTGATTTGGAAGTAACGTTTATGGGCCTGCCTGCGGATGTTTTTTTAGTATATATTTTTTCTTTTTTGCTCAACTGTTCAAACAGCTCGGAGGCGGCGCCGGCAGTCTCAGATTTCCCCAACAGCAGAAAGCCTTTAGGGTTAAGCGCATAATGGAAAATAGAAAATACTTTCTTTTGCAAAAAAGGCTCCATATATATTAATACGTTCCGGCAACTGATCAGGTCTATTTTAGCAAAGGGAGGATCTTTTAAAAAATTGTGTGTGGCAAATACGCACATATCCCTTATGATCTTTTTTACCTGGTAATGGCCATCTGTTTTAGTAAAAAATTGCTGGAGCCTTATATCAGATACCTCATGCAATTGCCTCATGTTATATACGCCTGCCCGCGCTTTTGCAATCGTTGGCCCGGAGATGTCGGTCGCAAATATTTGTACCTTGATAGAAGAAGCTTTGTTGCTCAAAAGCTCGTAGAGGCACATCGCTAAAGAATATGCTTCTTCGCCGGTGGAGCATCCAGCCACCCATATACGCAGCGGGTTTACTGCCCCGGTAGCCATAGGAGTATCTTTTATAAGTTCGGGAAATATATCGTCGCAAATTTTTTCAAAAGTTTCAGGGTCGCGAAAAAAAGAAGTAACCGGTATCAGCAGATCCTGGAATAGTAATTCGTGCTCTTCGCTGTTTTGCTGAAGGTATTTAAGGTAATTAGCTATTTTTTCAATCTTTAGTATGGCGAGCCTGCGCAGTATACGCCTGCGTATAGTGGTTTGTTTATAAAAATTAAAATCTGCCCCAAAGCGAAGACGCAACAGAGAAAGTATCTGCCGGTAACTGTCTTCTTCATTTTTTTCAGCGGTTGAAGGATTGCCATCGTCATCAAACCGGTCGAAAGTATGCACGATCTGCAGCAGGCGCTGCGGCATAGCTTCAGGCTTCAGGATAAAATCAACTACTTCAGATTTTATTGCGTTCTGCGGCATATCGTCGTAAGCAGCAGAGTCTGCATCCTGCGCAAACGTTAGGCCTCCCTGGTCCTTTATTTTCTTTAAACCTATGGTACCATCCACACCCGTGCCGGATAGTACAATGCCTATAGACTGGTTTTGGTGTACTTCCGCAAGCGATGAAAAAAAGATATCGATCAGGTTATTCTTCTTGTCCTTTGGCCGGGCGCTCAGTTGCAATACACCATCTGTTGCCACCAGCATCTTATTAGCCGGTATCACGTAGATGTTATTGGGTTTCACTTTTACATTGTCGCTTACTTCCTGCACCGCTATAGACGTTTCTCTTTGTAATATTTCGGGAAGCGCACTGTCGTGTCCGGGATGTAGATGCTGCACCAGTATATAGGCCATGCCGGAGTTGGCAGGTATGGAATGTATAAGTTTTTTAAAAGCCTCCAGCCCACCGGCAGATGCACCAATACCTACAACTGGAAAAACTTTTTTCGAAGGGATTTTTTTTGATGCGGTTTTTTTTGCTTCGGGCATTAAAGATTCTTTTCTATGAGTGAGTTACCGGGTAAAGTTTACCCTTATCAACAGGGAAGCAGAAAATAGAATGGAGTTAATCTTTAAGATACGTTAGGACACCTTTTTGAATTTCTTTTTCCAAAGAATAATTATCAAGGTTAACACCTAATTGCTTTAAAATCTCAAAGCCTTGCTGAGTCACCTGCCATTGCGATTGCCTTTGATGCCTAACCATCACTTCTTCGTAGTTTACAAACCCCCTTGCAATAAGGGCGCCGAACGAGCCTCCTTTTATATCAACCGGCCCAAATTGAATTCCCCTGTTTTGCTTTACACACGCTTCTATCAGCGAGACAATCATCAACCTTGATAGCGCCGGCGTTTTACTCCTTGCAGGTAACGGGATAACTTTTGAATCCATGTAAGCAAGTTAACTCTTTATTGCGCACCTTGCGAAATATTTAAAATCGAAACTGAGATAATTTTTTAGGCGTTATATAGACTAACGGATAACTATGTTCGAAAAAAATGTGAGCCGATGTAAAATCCGATTTTTAAGGAAAGTATGTGATTTATTTAATACTAATAGGAACAAAGTATTCATTGAAGAAATGGAAGACGGCGGCTGACAAATTATTAAACTATCACATATTAAAGAATGTCCTTCATCTGCGTTTCAGTAATAAAATAATGTTTACAATTATTAATGGTTACTTCGTGTAGTTCAGCAATAAATTTTTGTAAGAGCTCTTATAGAGCTTTGGGTGTAATTGAAAGCGATACAATAATTTGGTTTTGGATTGGTTCTCATGAAGACTACAATAGGCTGTTATCTCAGTTATAGGAATCGTTCGTTATTAACTAAGCTGTAATGATATTTATCACTAAGAATTTACTTTAATTTTTTTCTATAACAATCTTGCAGCAGTGAAACAATATGCAGTGAGAATGGAAAAAGCCACGCCACTCATCCTAAAGAATTGCCGTTCCTTAATTGTACTAACTTTAAATGGCATACAATCTGCTAACTTTTCGGGGAAAATTTTCAGTTGAATAAAAATGGATTTCATAGTATTTATGAAACAAAAATTATTTAGAAGCCTTGGTCTCTTATTTACATTCACCTTGCAGGTAATGGTGAACACGTTGCAGGCACAGCCGCCCGGCGATTGTGTTTTACTCCCGCCCGCAATAACTATTGATTTTGGTTCGGGCAATATCAACGATGTGAATATGGTAAGGCCGCCAAAATATAATCGGGATTTCAGCGCTTGTCCTAATGATGGATTTTATTCATTCACTTCTCATACAAACGATTGCTTCAATGGTGATTGGCTTACTTTCAATAGCGACCATACGGCTAACGGTAACGGTAACATGATGCTTGTAAATGCATCGGAAACAGGTGGCATTTTTTTTAATACTATTGTAGATGGATTAAAACCAAATACCACTTACCAGTTTGGCGCATGGATGGTAAATGTGTGCCGCATCAATGGAGGATGTACTCCATTGCCACCGGATATCACGGTGCGATTATATACTACATCCGGTAAAGAAGTTATCGAATTTACTACCGGCCAGCTCACACAAAATGATGTGCCACGTTGGAAGAAATACTTTGGGTATTTTGTTACGCCTGCAGATGTTTCTTC
>JALYYM010000743.1 GCA_030946565.1 Bacteroidota bacterium
ACTATTGCGCCGCCAATAACAGGACTTACCACATAGCCTAAGCCTTTGATTGCATTGTAAATGCCAAAGGCTTTCCCTTTATTGTCTTTATATAAATTGCCCACCATGGTAAGTATACAGCAGATAATGATGCACCACCAAGGCCTTGAAAAAATCTTACAACTATTAATAACTTAGGTGGCACAAAGGGATACATTAATGATGCAAGAATGAAAATAATAATGCCAAGATAAAGGGCTTTCTTCATGCCTTTTTTATCTGCCAGGCCGCCAAATACTGGTTTAGCAACTATCTCTGCAAAATCATAAACGGCAATCAGCAACCCGATCATGGTTAACCCGATGCCTACTTTCTCTGCATAAAATGGTAAATTGACTGCTACGATGTGAGCGCCAAATGAGGTAGCAAAGCCAAGGAAACCGAGGATGAAGGCCCACTTCATTGATGTTTTCATCCTTCCAAATTATTTTAGAATTTCTGTTTTAGTAATGGGATGGATTTCCGCCCAGCCATTATGGGTGTCAATCACCAGGCTGCCGGTAACTTTTACATGCTCACCCAACTCGGGGATTTGAATTTTGTTGATGTAACCATCGCAGGTGTTGCCAACTTTTTTCAGTGAAGTTTTATTGGCGCACACTGCTTCTATAACGAGGTCACCTTGCTTTTTCTTTATATTTCTTTTGGTTAGTATTTTCTCCTGACCCTTATCTAATTTCAAAAGCATGTGCTGATCACCATCCTCATCTGCGCTGCTTTCTTCTATTACTCCCGTAACTGTTTTGCATGTCTCAATTACGCGTAATCTTTTAGGATTGTACACATACTTCCAAAGACTTGTATCGCAGTCAACCGTATTATTATCCTGTATGTTTTGGGTTTGATCAGAAGCACTTTTTTGTTCCACTTTATTTTTCTTCTTATGCTTTTTTTGTTTTGTTGTTCCGCGGAACGAGAAGAGCAGCGCGGTTAAAATAAGTAAGACGGAAAGCCTGAAAAATATTTTTATCATGATTAAGTTATTATTTTATTATCCCACGCAAATATTTAACCATCTTTATTGCCTGCCTCGATAAGCCTGCTGCGCCTGCAAAGTCTTTCCTGTTACTCACCTGACATTGCTCTCAGATACAATGTTTTTCGATGCGAGCAAGGCCGGGCGGAATGGGCTTTCTTCATTATATCTAAGGCCATGCCACCATAACAAATGGAACATGATTGAATAATCCAGAGTAAGAATCGCGGCCCAACCACCGCATGATGTACTAGCTCATTTGAGTTGTGGATGTACAACTGTTCCCGCCGGTATTAGTGATTATTAATCCGCAATTTTATAGAAAAGATGTTACATGAATTTCTTAACTGCCTCTCCCAGGTCGAAAACTTTCACCTGGCTATTTAATTGTGATTGCAGGAAAGAACTCGCCGCAGCACTCCTGTAGCCGCTTGCACAATGCACTACAATCGGTTTGTCAACGGGGATTTTAGAAACATCTTCCCTTAGTTCACCTAACGGAATTGAGATGCTGTTTTCAAAAATCTTTTTTTCTTTCACTTCTGATGCATTTCTTACATCCACAATTGTATAATCAATTGTATGTTTTTCGAACTTATTTATTTCTATCTTTTCTTGTGTTACTTCATAGTACTTTAATACAAAAGCATCTTCAATTTGAGCTTCGTAACCAATTGCGGCAGTTCTTTCTATCATCTCTTTTAAGCTTTTGTTGTCAGATGCAGTGATGTAAAAAGGTTCTCCTGGTTTGATGATGCTTCCTAACCATGTTTCAAATTTGGCTGCTCTCATTAGGTTAATTGAATGTGGCAAATGGCCTTTTTTATACTCTTCCCCGTCTCTTACATCAACAATCCAAAAAGTTTTATTCAAACGCTTTGCGTTGCTTTGGTTTATTACAGGCTGGCTGATATTTACTGCGTTAGTGCTTTCGTTGAATGCAATGGCGCCCTTTTTATTTAATTCCACATCATACGAAAAATACGCTGGCACAAACGGCTGGTCGCTCAATAATTCTTTCACAAACTCTCCTTCTGTTTGTTGCTTCAATGACCAGTTTGTTTTCTTTTCTTCACCAATGGTGCTGCTGTTCGCATTACTTAATGCTTTGCCGCAAAGCGTACCTGCACCGTGGGCAGGGTAAACTATTATGTCATCATTTAAGGGCATTAGTTTGTCCCGCAGGCTGTGATACATTTGTTTTGCCAATTCATTTCTTTCCGTTTCCAGGTTGCCGTTTTCTTCTCTTAAATCCGGTCTGCCGCAATCACCGATAAAAAGAGTGTCTCCTGTAAAAACTGCTTTTTGTGTACCATCGTGTTCCAGCAAAATACAAATGCTGTCAGGTGAGTGCCCTGGTGTATTAATGGCTGATAATTTTATATTACCTACTTGTATATGCTCTCCATCGTCAAATGTTTGGTGAGGGTAAGTGGCATTCACTATTTTGCTTGCATAAATAGTTGCCCCTAAAGTCTTATGCAATTCCAGGTGGCTGCTTACAAAATCGGCATGGGGATGCGTTTCTATTACACCGGTAATCCGGGCGTCATTTTCTTTGGCATAATCAATATACTGCTGTGGATTTCTTGCGGGATCAATCAATATTATTTTCTTTTCGCAATCACTCAAAATTGCATAACTATAATGTGCAAGGTTTTTATCTTCAAATTGTCTTATCTGCATAATCTTTTATTTTAAATGCAAACCTCCTACAATTTATATAATCATTTGGTGACTGTTATCACATAAGGGTAGTGTGACAAATATCACACAGATAAACGGAAGATGTTATTAGCTTTACTACGAACAAATGGACTAAACGAATGATTAAAAATGGCGCATTTATCAATATAGAAACTATGAAAGCATCACTTTTTACTTTAGCGCTTATGGCTGTTTTCTGTGGATGCAAAGCTCAAAGAAAAGTAAACAATGGAAGCTTTAATACTGTATTAAAATTAATGCTTAACCACGATGTGAGAGAGATAACAGTACCAGAAGCCATAAAAAAAAATAGTGTCTTTTTTCTTGATGCAAGAGAAAAAAAGGAATATGATGTAAGCCATATTAAAAATGCTGTGTATGTCGGCTATGATGATTTCAATTTTTCCAGGTTGA
>JALYYM010000752.1 GCA_030946565.1 Bacteroidota bacterium
ATCTAATTTTGGCGCAGATGCGCTTGCTGATATTCTCACCGGCGACGTTAACCCAAGTGGTAAGCTACCCATTACATATCCTCAATACACGAATTCATTGGCAGGATATATTCATAAACCGTCCGAAGGAAACAACAATCCACAAGGAGGTGAGTCCAATGCTCAATATCAATTTGGGTTTGGTTTATCTTATACAACATTTGAATCCAGCAATCTTACTATTGATAAAAAAACTTATGCTCCGGGCGAGACCGCTGTCATAAATGTTACGGTAAAAAATACGGGTAGCCGTGATGGTAAGGAAGTGGTGCAATTGTTTACTTCCGACCTTGTTGCTTCGCTTACGCCTGATGTAAAAAGGTTAAGAGGTTTTGAAAAAATTGATCTTAAAGCGGGCGAATCAAAAAAGGTAACCTTCAGGTTGCCTATGAAAGATCTTACTTTTGTAAATCCGGATAATAAAAAAGTACTGGAGGCTGGTGATTTTAAAATAATGGTTGGCAATGAAGGCGCTATAATCACTGTGAACAAAACAATGTTTTTTTAATAATTATTTTTAAATTTCTACATAACAATATCTATGAAAAAAAATTTACATCCAGGTGTAATGCTATTATGTATTGCACTGCTGCTTTCCTCCTTTTCATCTAATGCGCAAGCGCCTGTATTTAATTCAATAACACCGAATACTACAATGCCGGCAAAATTTGACAGGTTTGAACTGAACATAAATCTCACAGCATCTTTTACCAATGCGTATGACTATAGCGACATTGATGTACAATGCATATTTTTTGCACCCAGTGGAAGAAAGGATACAGTTGATGGTTTCTATATGCAGGATTACATTTTAAAACCGGATGGTTCTTTAACCCTTTCAGGTTCCGGAACTTTTAAAGTGCGCTATGCTCCTAATGAAGCCGGCAACTGGAGCTATATTTTATCATGTAAAAATTTGGCCGGAACAACTACACAAGCATCACAAAATTTTCAATGCATTGCTTCTTCTGAAGCAGGTTTTATAAGAAAAAATGTGACTAACTATTTGAATTTTGATAATGGAAAACAATACATTCCTATAGGAGAAAATATGGGATGGCAAAGCTCTAATATTGTGATAGATTATACTGACTGGTTAACTAAGCTTGCTAATAACGATGGAAATTTTATTCGTGTCTGGATGAGCAGTTGGGCTTTTGCGCTGGAGTGGAAAAATGGTAACAATGATGGCTTTGGAGGGCTGGAAAAATATAACCAGTATTCAGGATTTTATCTCGATTGGCTGTTAAATTATTGCAAGCAAAAAGATGTCTATATGATGCTTACCTTAAATAATCATGGGCAGGTTTCTACGAATGTAAATCCTCAATGGATTGATAATCCTTACAATGCCGCAAATGGCGGCCCGGCAGCAAACACATGGGATTTTTTTACCGATATGAGTGCGAAGGCCATCTTTAAAAACAGGCTGAGATATATCGTTGCCAGGTATGGCTATTCGCAGAACATTCAAAGTTGGGAACTGTTTAACGAAGTTGACTGGACAGATCAATTTTCTACCCGCAAATCGGATGTAACGATTTGGCACGATGAAATGTCAACGTACATAAAATCAAAAGATGTTTACAAACATTTGGTAACTACAAGCTATGCCTACGACTATAACGATCCGGCAACGTGGAATCTCCCAAACATTGATTTTACACAAACGCATTTTTATAGTAACTCTCCTAATATAGAAAGCGTGCTCTCTGCTGCCACACAAAATTATCTTATCAATTATCAGAAGCCAACATTGAATGGTGAGTTTGGCCTCGGCCCTCCCGGCCCTACACTTTCCGCTAATGATCCGAACGGTATCCACATTCATAATGCCATTTGGGGAAGCTCCTTCAGCGGAGCAATGGGGAGTGCCATGAGCTGGTGGTGGGACGATTACATCAATCCACAAAATTTATATTATCACTTTAAGCCATTAGCGGCGGTTACTTCATTGGTTAAGTTCAAAGATGATGACTATAAAAAAGCAACAACAAGTATAGCCGGCGGAGGCGCATCCGATGTAATTATATCACCGGGTGGCAGTTTCTTTGCCGCTAATTCTTCTTCATTTATTATAGATGCTAATGGTAATATGACTCCCGGCCCGAACCAGTTAGGCCAATATTTATTTGGAAGTGTTTATAATACTGCTTATCATAATCCACCATCTTTTACGGTTACTTATCCAATCGCCGGCCAGTTCAGGGTAGCTACCGGAAACGCTACCGGCGCATCCCCACAAATAAATATTTATGTGGATGGCGCCTCCGTTCTAAACCAGGCCGCCGCTATCAATTCCACTTACGCGGTAAACATAGCAGCGGGCACGCATATTATTAAAGTTGACAACCTGGGCACTGATTGGGTATCCATATCAAATTATACGTTTGTAAAAGCCGGGCCGCCCCTTACATCTTATGTTGTAAAATCTGCTGATACATATAAGGCAGCAGGATGGGTGCTTAATTCAAAATATAACTGGCAATATTTACAAGCCAATGGCTCAGCGCCTCCTATCATTTCAGGAAGCAATTTGAGTATAACGGGCATGCATAACGGAAGTTACGTTATTAAATATTATAGCCCTGCCACCGGCGCTCAATTGAGTACAGCGACAGCGTCTGTTTTTTCCGGCACGCTTTCTCTGCCCTTGCCAAATATAGCCTGGGATGTGGCCTTCACTGCTGTTGAAACTTCCACACTACCTGTCAGGCTTATTTCTTTTAAAGGGTACAGCCGCACAGGGAAAAATTATCTGAATATTGATATTGCAAATGCGGTCAATATCGGGAGTATTTTTATTGAAAGATCAGCCGGCGGTACAAGCTTTGATACATTATCAAACCTAAGCCTGGCCTGGAGTTCCATTCAGGGCAAACATCAATACATAGACCAGGAGCCGCTGAAAGGAAATAATTTTTACAGGTTAAAAATTATAGACAACGATGGTTTACATAGTTATTCAGCCATTGTAAAGCTGGTAAATGATTTGGTTAAAATTAGCGTGCATCCTAACCCGGCTAATGAAAATATTTTCTTTAATACAGGCAACGGCCTTTATGTAGCAAAAATTGTGGATGAAAGTGGAAAAACAGTTTTAAGCAAAACAATAAATGGATCAAATAGTTCTGTTGCAAAAATGCCGGTGAGTAAGCTGGCCACGGGTATATATTATTTGATCGTGCAGCATAGTAATGGAGCAAGAGTTGGCTATGAAAAATTCGCAGTGATGCACTAACCACAACATGCATGGAATAGTAAGCGACTCGTAGCGCCTGACTTTTTAGATCGATAACTTTAAAAATAACTATCATGAAATTCAGCATCTTTTTATTCTTTGTTCTTTTTTGGTGCTCAAAAGTAAGTGCCCAGAAATATGATGGCCTTGCCCTCACACCACCAATGGGATGGAATAGCTGGAACACATTTCAAACAAACATAAGCGATTCACTGGTACGCGGAACCGCAGATGTAATGGTGGCCTCCGGCATGCGTGATGCAGGCTACACCTATCTTGTATTGGATGATGGATGGATGGCCATGAAGCGGGACGGCAAAACAGGAGACCTGGTGCCCGATCCAAAAAAATTTCCTAACGGAATGAAAGTGTTGATTGATTACGTTCACTCAAAGGGTTTAAAATTTGGCTTGTATAATTGTGCCGGCACTAAAACCTGCGCAGGCTATCCCGGCACAAGAGGCTATGAATACCAGGATGCAAGATTTTATGCCTCGCTTGGTATTGATTATTTAAAGTTTGACTGGTGCAATAATGAAGGCCTTAATGCCAAAGAATCTTACACTACTATGAGCAAGGCATTGAAAGCGGCAGGGCGCCCCATTGTATTCAGCCTTTGCGAATGGGGTAGCAACAAGCCCTGGCAGTGGGCTGAAAATGTAGGGCAGCTTTGGCGTACTACCGGTGATATTTCTGCAAAGTTTGATAGCTATATAGATCATGGTACGTGGAAACAACTTGGTGTAATGCCCATAGTGGACTTACAGGATACGCTGCGAAAATTTGCGGGCCCCGGTCATTGGAACGATCCTGATATGCTGGAGGTAGGTAACGGTATGAGCGTAAACGAAGACCGGGCGCATTTTTCCCTGTGGTGCATGCTGGCAGCGCCGCTGATGGCTGGTAACGACATTAGGAAGATGTCAAAAGAAACGCAGGCAATCCTTACGAATAAGGAAGTGATTGCCATTAACCAGGATGCCGCCGGCATAGAAGGCTTTAAATACCGTGCACAGGATAGCCTGGAGATATGGGTAAAGCCTTTAAGTGATGATAACTGGGCTATATGTTTTTTGAACAGGTCCGCCAAGCAAATGAAAGTAAATTTCAATTGGAGAGATGAAGTGATTACCGATACTATTTTTAAAAAGGAATTAAGCGCTCAACAACAAACTTATAAGATTAAAAATTTGTGGGCCAACACCAACAGTGGCGATACGCAAAAACCTTTCAATGCGATGTTGCCTTCGCATGATGTGATTGTGCTTAGGTTGTGGAAGTAAATTGAAAAAATGATAAGCCGGTATTGAAAAAATAAATAAAATATCGCTTAAAAGTTTACAAAGGCTATTTATTATCAATGGTAGTCTTTTGCTTTTTCGGAATTCCAATTTTAGCAATAGTCTCTTTTGCTTTTTTAACCTTTTCAGGAAACAACACAACATTACCGTGCTTGTTCAACGATTATCTATTCTGACAGTCGGAATCTTCTTTTCATTAAATTCAAGAAGCTTTTCATGAATAATACTTCGTGTGCCCCTTACCGTTATAGGCTAAAATCGCGTTAATAATCTATCCCTTAAGAATAGCCTCAATCTGCTGTAATTCCTCTTTAGTAAAATTGTAATTTTTAGTTGCCTCTATTGCATCCGTTACCTGGCTGGGTTTACTTGCACCCAAGGCAATGGAGGTAATGCGTTCGTCTTTTAATATCCAGGCAAGAGACATTTGCGCAAGTGATTGATTTCTTTCCTTTGCCAGTTCGTTCAGCTTTTTTACTTTTTCCAATACTTCATCAGTGATCTGCCCTTCGGTAATAGCACCATTTGAAAGATGCCGGCCCGCCCTCGAGTCTTCAGGAATTCCCTTTAAATATTTATTGGTAAGGATGCCTTGCGCCAGCGAAGAAAATGTAATGCAACCAACTTTTTCATCTTCAAGCAGATCTAATAAACCATTCTCTACCCAACGATCCAGCATTGAGTACCGCGGCTGATGTATAAGGCATGGCGTACCAAGGTCATTTAATATTTCGAAAGCTTCTTCAGCTTCAGCCGGCTTATAGCTTGATATACCAACGTACAAAGCTTTACCCTGCCGCACGATAAGATCAAGCGCCATCATAGTTTCTTCCAAAGATGTTTCCGGGTCAGGCCGGTGATGATAAAATATATCTACATAATCAAGCCCCATTCTTTTCAGGCTTTGATCAAGGCTTGCCACCAGGTATTTTTTTGAACCCCAATCACCATAAGGGCCGGGCCACATTCCCCATCCCGCCTTCGATGAAATGATCAGTTCATCGCGGTAGGGAAGAAAATCCTGTTTAAGTATTTTTCCAAAATTAGTTTCTGCGGCGCCGGGAGGAGGGCCGTAATTATTTGCCAGGTCAAAATGAGTGATGCCATTATCAAAAGCTGTATGCAGAATGTCACGGCAATTTTCATAGTCATCAATCTCTCCGAAATTGTGCCACAGGCCTAAAGAAATTGCGGGCAATTTTACACCGCTGTTTCCGCATCTGCGGTATTCCATATTATCGTACCTGTCAGCTTTGGGAGTATAGTCCATACATTATTTTTTATTGATAAGGAAAATGGTTTTTTGATTTGTTCAAAAATAAGCCCAAAATCAAATTGATAAATAAATATGTTATGGGCAAGCCGCAACCGTGGCAAACGCAACAATGAAAGAGGCACATTTTTACTAACTTCGGTATAACAAAATTTTTTTATCATGTTGTACGGACAAGTAAGCATTGACGCTGAAATCATGAGTGGTGCGCCAGTATTTGCAGGAACGAGAGTTCCAATTCAAAACCTTTTTGATTATTTAGAAAGTGGAGAAGACCTGTCAGAGTTTTTAGACGATTTTCCATCAGTTACGAAAGATGCAGCCCTGGCTGTTTTGGAAATGGCAAAAAAGTCATTGACTACAGAAAAGCTACTCCATGAAAATTTTGCTTGATGAGAGTTTGCCCAGAAAACTGCGCAATGACTTTGGTGGAGAACATGAAGTGCTAACTGTTAGAGATATGGGTTGGTTAGGAAAAAAGAATGGCGAATTGCTTAGGCTTATGACTGAAAACAATTTCAACTTATTTATAACAGTTTGACCGCAACCTACCATATCAACAAAACCTTCAAAGGCTCACAATTACAATTATTGTGCTTCGTGCTAAAGACAACACAAGGACAACTTTGCGATTGCTTATTCCAAAAATATTTAAACGTCTTGCAGAAGGCGATTTACAAAGCTTTATCGTAATCGCTTAAATCCCGCAGCCTGCCCATAATCCGGGCAAATAGTTCGAATCGCTCACATGGGGATTATTATAACGGCTGGCCTGCATATCCTCATCTTTCTTTTGTAACACTATCGGTTACGGTCCGTACAGATTTTCATTTTTAAGCTTTTGTAAATATCTTCCTCATCACTGTAGGATAAGTTGAAGTGTTAACTTGTTTTTAAAATGATATTCCATTTGAAAGGCCCGTACTATTCATATTCTACGCAGAAACCTGTACACTCCTCTGCAGCTCTTTCAATATTTGCCTGAGAGAACCTTCCATTTTCTTAAACTCATCTGTTGCCTGTTGAGCCAGCACCGGCAATCCTTCCTTTATACCTGCCTTTGCAAATTCTTCAGCCTTTGAAAGTATGCGCAACATCTCATCTGCCTGCAAAAGGCCTGCGCTGCCTTTTATCTTGTGCGCCATTTTAAAGGTAGCCTCAAATTGGTTGGCATTGGCGGCGTTCTGAAATTCTCTTAGCTCGCCCGGCGTATTGGTCAAAAAGATTTGCAGTATTTCTGAAACGTATTCATTATCATCCATTTCCTGCAGCAAGCTTAAATCGAATGTGTGTTCTTCATTGTGTTGTTCAAGTTTCATAGTGGTGGGTTCTTTAGTGGTTTCACAGCCTAAAAAATAGCTGATGCGTTTATAAATAAAATTGATATCGAACGGTTTTGATAGGTAATCATTCATTCCGATAGCAAGGCATTTTGACTTTTCTCCTTTTAATGCAGAAGCAGTCATGGCGATGATAGGGATAGAAAGCTTCATCACATTTCGTATATGCTTTGTTGCAGCATAGCCATCCATTTCAGGCATCTGCAGATCCATAATTATCAGGTCAAAGTCTTTATCTTTTTCCAGGAAATTAACAGCCTCAAGCCCGTTGTTTGCCATGGTAACAAGGCCTCCTGCTTTTTTCAATACATGCCTTATTACTTTTTGATTTACTTCATTGTCTTCGGCCACCAGGAATTTTTTATCTTTCAAAAGCGTGCGATAATCAACCACATCTTTTGCTACAAACACTGGTGCGTTATTGGTTTGGCTGTGGGTGTAAGGAATTGAAAATTTAAAAGTAGTGCCGCAATCCACTTTGCTTTCTACAGAAATATTTCCGTGTTGCATCTCCACCAATTGCTTTGAAATAGCAAGCCCTAAACCTGTGCCGCCATACTTGCGGGAGGTATCCGTGCTGGCCTGGGTAAAGCTTTCGAACATTTCATTTATTTTATGCGGCTCAATGCCTATGCCTGTATCCGTGATGGCGAACTGTAAAATAATTCCTTCCGTGGTTTTTGATTCTACCGAGGCGCTGATATTAATTCCGCCGCTGTGTGTAAATTTTATCGCATTGCCAAGCAGGTTTACCAACACCTGGTTAAGCCGTGTCGGGTCACCACTCAATACTTCAGGCACCGCTTCATCTATAGTGAATTGAAAGCTTAAGCCTTTATCTTTTATGCGCTGGCGGAAAATGGCTTTTGTATTTTCCACAACTTCGCTAAGCTTAAAATCAATTTTTTCAATCGTCAATTTACCCGCCTGTATCTTTGAAAAATCAAGGATGTCATTAATGATCACCAATAAACTATCCGACGAGCGTTTTATTGTTTTTGCAAAATCATTTTGTTCATCCGTCAGTTTGGTTTCCAATAAAAGATCCGTCATTCCCTGGATGCCATTCATGGGAGTTCTTATCTCGTGGCTCATATTAGCCAGGAATTGTTCCTGCAGCTTCTTCGCATCTTCAGCAATTTTTTTTGCTTCAATAAGATCCTTTTCATACTTCACTCTCTCTGTAATATCAGTGCCAATACCGCTTAGCCCGTAAATATTTTTTTGCGCATCTAATAAAGGAAATTTAATTATGAGAAAATGATGATTACCATCCGGTGTTTCAATTATCTCTTCTATTTCCACATGTTTGCTGGTTCTTATTACCTCATTATCGGCATTAGTGAAACGCTGCGCCTGCTCAGGGTTTGCAAAGTTGAAAGCTGTTTTACCTATCAATCCTTCATCACCTACATTAAAGGCTTCTTTAAATTGCTTGTTAGTAACAAGATACCTGCCTTCAAGGTCTTTTATATAAATGAATGAAGTGGCGTTGTCAAGAATGGATTGTAAACGCTCCTGGTTTTTTACCAGTTCCAGTTCATAATTTCTCAATACATCTTCCATTTCCTTCCTCTCTGAAATGTCTTTTACTATGCATTGAAAGCCAACCGGCTGATTGTTTTCTATTATTAAAGTAGCGGACTGTTCGACCCATTTTAAATCACCATATTTTGTGCGGATGCAAAAAACAAGCAAGGTTTCATCTAAATTATTTTTTAACTGGTTTACATATTTTGCTTTCACCTCTTCTATCCATTCAGCATCTACCAAATCAGCAAAGTGCATTCCTTCTAATTCTGCTGACGAATAGCCCGTAAGCTGCAAAGCCTTGCTGCTTGTATAAGTAAATAATCCGTCAATGCCACTTGTGTACATTATCACGCCGGAATTTTCTATCAGGTTGCGGTATTTTTTTTCATTTGATAAAAGTTCATCTCTTAAGTTTATAAGCCTGAGTTCGGTTTCCTTTCTTTTTTCATCCGTCTTGTTGAGTGAGCTCGCAAGCCACAATTTTAATATGCAAAAAGTAGAAATGATAAAAATTATTGCCAGCGCTGCGCCAAACTCTGCGTCAACCAATTGCAGCCTTTGCGCCTCAAGCCTTAAAAAACCGATAATGATTGGAATGCCGAGTCCTGCGGGCAGTACCTTTCTTACCATTACTCCGCCAATATTTTTTTGAACAAAGTCGCTGACAAAGCCTTTTTGGCTGCGGCTTAATAGCATGGCAAATGATAAAAGCAAAAACGTGATTGCTGTATAAAGAGGTATAGAAATAAATAAAGAATTGCTGACCCTTAATTGTGCTGTATAAATGTATTCGGTAATGGTTAGCAGGCTTATAAAAAAAATGGAAACGGCGAGCAATTGAGAAACATTTACATACTGTTTTTTTCTGTCGTTTATAAGAAGCAAGCTGCTGCCGGCTAACAAAAAGGTCAAAAGACTATTAATTGAAATTTTGTTGCCCTGCAGCTTTTTTGTAAATAGTAGTTGATCTATATTGAAGTGTGATTGTGCAACAATGTCAAATAAGAGTAAGCTGGCAATAAGCACCATAAATAAAGCAATGTACTTACCGGCAATTTTTATTCTTTGCTGCTTATCTTCCTGCAGGCAATAAAGTGATACACTGCTTAGCATAAACAATATTGCTGTAACAGGATTTATTACGCGAGTGGATGGGAAAATACTTTTGAAGATGGCAATATCAAATTGCCATCCTGCTAATACAAGACAAGGCAATATAATAACACCGGCGATGAGTACAGAAGAAAATTTTCTTGTATCAATAAAATTACTTTTCTGCATGGTTAGTTTATCATCTTGTATCATAAGAAATCGGCTTGCAGCTATTTTACTAATTGCTTTTTGATGAAAAGTTCTGTTGGAATAACATCATTCAAAACTGTACATCGGACTTACGTTTATATAACTGCAAATCCATTAAAATATTACGTCAGAAAAAAAATAAATCCGGGAACAAAAAAGCGTTTGCCCTGTTCCAGGCCGGCTGGCTTGCGCTTACATTCTTAGCTACTATAAGCCACACGCACCGTCTTTGCAGTTGCCCATTTTTCGAGTTTGCCGGTAAGCTCCTCCAGTTTTACAGGCTTGGATATGTAATCGTCCATACCTGCTGCAAAACATTCTTCCTGGTCTCCTTCCATTGTGTTGGCCGTTAAAGCGATAATAACCGGTTGCGATGCAAGTGTTTCCCTGATGTTGCGTGTGGCCTGCAAGCCATCCATCTCGGGCATCTGCATATCCATCAAAATCATATCGTATCGTTTTGCTGCGGCCTTTTCTACAGCAACAACGCCATTCTCAGCCATATCGGCTGTAAAGCCAAGCTTAGCCAGGATGTAGGTAATCACTTTTTGATTCACCGGGTTATCTTCTGCCACAAGTATTTCCAGTGGATATTTTTTAGCAAAATCTCCGGCTAATTTTCTTTCCGTAGTTTTTTCCGGCGATGAAGAAATGGCGTTTGCCTGCAATGCGTTTAAAATATGCTTGCTCAATGTATGTTGCCGCACGGGCTTATTTAATATCGAGGTAAAAAGCTTTGCATTTTCATGATGATAATCTTCACCTACAGAGCTAAGCAGTATCACCGGAATTGAGCCGTAATGTTTTTTTATATTTATCGCTAACTGTATTCCATCCATTTCAGGCATTTGCATATCACTAAGTATAAGGTCAATATTATCATCCTCTGATAAAATTTTCAGCCCTGATTTTCCGGAGTTAGCAAGTACCGGTACCAGGTTCCAAAGTTCAAGTTGATTTTTCAATATCGCGAGGTTAGTGATGTTATCATCTATTACCAGTACACGCTTATTGCGCAAGTCAGACATGTTGTACTCTGTATATGTCTTTAATACTTTTGTGCCTTTGGCAGTTTCTATAGTGAATGAAAACAAAGAGCCTTTTCCTACTTCGCTTTTTACATAAAAGGTTCCTTTCATTAAGCCTACCAGCTTATCAGAAATAGCAAGGCCAAGGCCGGTGCCGCCGTATTTACGCGTGGTTGATGAATCTACCTGCGAGAATGATTTGAATAAGCGGTTCAGTTTTTCCTGTGGAATTCCGATGCCCGTGTCGCGAACTTCAAAATTTAATGTCATGCCTTCCGGGCCATTGTTTTGTACCAGGTGAATACCGATAAACACCTCTCCGTGCTCGGTAAACTTCATAGCATTGCTTACGAGATTGGTAAGAATTTGCCGCAGCCGCAAATCGTCTCCTATAATTTGCGCAGGCACATCTTCGTCAATTTTATAAACAAGATCAAGCCCTATTTGAGAAGCCTTTGTGCCGAAGATATCAAGCACATCTTCTATACAGGCACGCAGGTTGAAATCCTCATATTCTAATTCCATATTACCCGATTCTATTTTTGAAAAATCGAGAATGTCATTGATCACATTCAAAAGGCTTTCGCCACAAGTGGTTATCGTGTTGGTAAATTCTCTTTGCTGATCGGTAAGCTCTGTTTCTGCAAGCAACGACGACATGCCGATAACGCCATTCATAGGCGTCCGTATTTCGTGGCTCATGGTTGCGAGAAAAACGCTTTTTGCCTGGTTAGCCAGTTCAGCATCGTGTCGGGCTTTTTCTGCATCCATCCTTGCTTTTTGCTCTTCCAATGAAGACTCGAGTAGCTGTTGTGTACGCTCTTCCACTTTATTTTCCAGCGCCCGCCTTTGCGCTTTTATAACACGCATCCTCATAATGTAGAGCGTCGCACAAACGCCCGCAATTAGCAATACAACTAACAGTTTAAACCACCACGTTAGCCAAAAGGGCGGAATAATTATTAAATCCACACTCAAAATATTTGAAGACCATTCGCCGGCATTATTAAGCTCTTTTACTTTAAACGTGTACCTGCCGGGATCGAGGTTAGTATAGCTGGCTGTGCGCTTATCGCTTGATTCGTTCCAGTTTTTATCAAGACCTTCCAGCATATAAGCATATTGTTTTTTTACATCGCTGGTATAGTTGAGGCTTGCAAACTCAAACTCTATTACTGAACTGTTATAAGGGAGCGTGATGGATTTTGTTTCGGTAATATTCACCTGCAGTGGCGACGCTGATGAATCTGTTGCCACCGGCACACTCTTGTTAGATAATTTAAAATCCGTTAATACCAGCGGCGGATCGAATGAATTAACGGCAATATTTTTAGGGTAAAATACATTAAACCCATCGTTGCCGCCGAAGTAAAAAGCGCCGCTGCTGCTTTTGCAAAATGCCTGGTCTTTAAATTCCTTTCCCTGCAGCCCGTCAATTACTCCATAATTTTTAAATGTATTTTTTTTGGGATTGAATAGAGAAAGCCCGTTGTTGGTACTGATCCATAAATTGTGATTATTGTCGCCAAGTATGCCGAACACATTATTGCCCGGTAAGCCATCCTGCATCGAGTAATTTTTGAATGTATTGCTTGTGGCATTAAAGGCTGAAAGGCCGGAGGATGTTGCAATCCATAAAACGCCGCCAGCATCCTGGTATATGTGCCCCACAATATTGCCTGGCAGTGAATTCTTGTTCTTTTCGTCATGGAGATAGTGTGTAAAAAGGCTTGTTTTTTTATCAAGCATTTCCAGGCCGCCACCATCTGTACCAATCCATAAGCGCCCTTTGCCATCATCGAAAATGGAATAAAGATTATCAGTATTCAGGCTATTACTTTTTTCTTCGTGCTTATACCTGGTAAACGAATTGTCTTTCGGATTAAACCTGTTTAGCCCGCCGCCATAAGTGGCTACCCACATAATATTATCTTTATCCTGGTAAATATTCCAGGCGTTGTTGCTGCTTAAGCTTTTTGGGTTAGCCGGGTCATTTATAAAGTGCCTGTAGGTGTTTTTTTCTTTATTAAAAACGGTAATGCCATCTCCCCAGGTGCCTATCCAAATGTTATGGTTGCTGTCTTCGCCAATGTTCAATACATAGTTTCCGCATATTGAATTTTTGTTGTTTTCATCATGAAGATAATGCGTAAATGCCCCGGTAACGGGATCAAATAAATTCAAGCCGCCACCATCTGTACCTATCCATACATTCTTCTTTGAGTCTTCAAAAATGCACAGCACATTGTTATTGCTAAGGCTGCTTTTGGCAGAAGTATGTTTATAATAATCAAACTGCTTATCTTTATTTACAAAATTAACGCCGCCCGCAAATGTGCCTAACCACATGTTGCCTTTCGCATCTTTACATATAGAATAAATAGAATTATTGTTCAGGCTGGTTTTATCAATTTCATCAAACTTGTAATTGGTAAATTTGCCTGTTGAGGGATTTAAGATTGAGAGTCCGCCGTTCTCTGTTCCAAACCAAATGTTGTGCCCGCTATCTTCATTAATAGTGTGCACCTTGTTATAGGAAAGGCTGTTGGCGTTTCGCGGATCATTTTTATAGTGCTGAAAATGTTTTGTTTTCCTATCGAATAAATCAGCGCCGCCACCATTCGTTACAATCCACAGTTGGTTTCTGCTGTCTTCAAAAATTTGATAGACATAATTAAAAGAAAGAGAGTTGGAATCGCTGTCATTGTGCTGAAAGCGCGTGAACGTGCGGCTTTCAGCATTAAAAAGGTTAAAGCCGCCCTCCCTCGTGCCTATCCATATATTTTTTTGTTTGTCCCGGTAAATACAATTTACAATATCATTGCTTAAAGATTTTGGCTCCTTGTTATTGAATTTGTAATGGAAAAATGTTCCTTTCTTTTTATCAAAAAAATCCGCGCCTGCAGACTCAGTGCCTATCCAAAGATTTTCATTTTCATCTTCGGTTACAGCGGTGAGGAAATCATCCGAAATAGTATTGCTGTTTTTAATATTATGCCTGTAAGAAATGAACGTAGTTTTTTGCCGGTCGTATCGGTTTAACCCTCCGCCTCTTGTTGCTATCCACAGATCGCCGTTTTTGCTCTCGGCTATATCCACTATATAATTGTTGCTAATGCTGTTCTTGTCCTTCGGATCATTTCTAAATACGGTAAAGTTATAGCCGTCATATTTATTCAAACCGTCTCTGGTGCCAAACCACATAAAGCCGCGGCTATCCTGTAGTATGCAGGTAACATTACTTTGAGAAAGGCCATCAGCCGTTTGCAAGTGATCGAATTGCAGGTTTTTATTTTGTGCGAAGCCGCTGGCAGCAAGGAGCACGAATAAAAAAAGTAAGAAAGAAGAGCGTTTCATAGGGATGAAAAATTGAACAATCGGTTTATATTTTAATTGTCGCACACTACCCGGCTACATGTGTATTTTATATATGAACGCACTATTAAAAATTTAATTGTCTTAAACAAAAAGCAGTTAGGCTAATAATGGATGTTGGAATTTAACCATCGCAGGGAAAAATTACAAGCATGAATACTTTTTCTTTCCGCAGTTCGTTATTCTATTGTGGAAATCAATCCAGATACTATTAGTTTGATCAATCAATTCAGCATTGTTAAATATTTTATTAAAAAACCATTATGTCCTTAGTTCTTAAACAGCGGGGAAATATAATGTCTTCGTTGATAAATATATTTTCCTTTAAAAAAGCTGCGGAGCAACCTGCGGCTTTGGTGAGTTCAGCAACCGACAAAATAAATATTTTTCTTACCATAGACCAGTCAACTATTGGCGAGCATTTTAATCCTAACGATCCTGCGCCACTTTATAAACGGCAGCTTAGCCACGGGTTTCAGCAATACATAATGACGTCTATCGAGTGCGCAAAAAGATACTCCGTATTTTATTATAAGATTAACTGCAAAAACAAAAATGATAAGCAATATGCCGAGGCATTTATTTATGCGATCCGGCGGCATTTTTCTGCCAGGAAATTAACTGAAATTGAAAAGTTTGAGAAGTTTAAAAGACGTACCTATCTCCTGCTTATTTTGAGCCTGGTGGTAATGATGATCTGTCATGGCCTCGTGCCCATGATCTTATCAAGTGATGAAGGATTTACCTCTGCCTTGCACAATGGCCTGGATATTTTTAGCTGGGTTATTCTCTGGCAGCCTATTGATAAGTTAGTGTTTCAGTGGAACCCGCATCTGAAAAGCATTTCATTAATGAACAGGCTTTTGAATGCCGAAGTAATCATCACGGAAAATGCGTAAAATTATTTGCCTCGTGTCATTGTCAATTATATCATTTGGCGGTAATTGCCAGCAGCATGGAAGTTTTGAACAGTACTATTATACCGGCGCAGGCACATCGGTTATAGTGCCAAGGTTATCTTATCAAAACAGGCATGGATGGTTTGGCGAGGTACGTTATAATTACGAAGAGATACAAACCGTTTCATTTATTTCAGGTAAAACATTTTCTAATAATCAATCGGTTGCTTACGAAATTGCTCCTTACGCGGGGGTGGTTTTGGGGAAAATAAACGGCGGCTCACTTGGTTCGAATATATATATTGAGTATGAAAAATTATTTTTTTCCTCCGAATCCCAATACACTTTTTCAATGAATAAGCGGTCACAGGATTTCTTTTTCAACTGGTCTGAAGCCGGATATAATTTTAAAAATTGGGTTTATACAGGCCTTGCTTTGCAGTTAACACATCCATTTGAATTAAAAAATAAATGGGAGCCAGGGGTTATGTTTGGTTTCACTTATAAAAGCTGGACATTGCCTTTTTATGCATTTAGCCCTGCTGATAATAACCGCAATTATGTGATCGGCCTCAACTGGGAATGGGATTATAAAAAACCTAAACAAACAAATTATGAATCACTTACCCGACATTAAACTTAACGCCATTTTTTACCCATTCAACTTTTAATTATGTTGTTTTTTGCTGTTACTTCAGCCGTGATGATCTTTATTGCCTGCGGGTATTTTTATGCAGTTTTGAATGGCGTTAAGCGCCGGAACCAGGAATTGCTTCTGCAGTTAGAAGACGTGAATAAGCAACTAGACTTGCAGGCCGAAAAGGAAAGCAAAGCCGTGCGGGAAGCAGACATTGCCTTTAAGGCCAAGGGCAAATTGCTTTCGCATTTGAGCCACGAAATTCGCACACCGATGAATGGTGTAATTGGTATGGCCACGCTTATGTCGGCGACGGAACTTAACAAAGAGCAGCAGGAATATGCCGCTACCATTCTCGATTGCAGCACAAGGCTTCTTACAAATATTAATGAAATACTGATCAACGATATGCTGGATTTTTCCAAGGTTGATACGGAAAGTATCGGGCTGGGAAATAAAAAATTTGACCTGCGGAATTGCATTGAAGAAGTAATGACCATCATGGGCGGAAAGGCTGCGGCAGCCAGCTCGGAGCTTCTCTATTATATTGATCAGGATGTACCCTTACAGATAACAGGCGACTATAAGCGGCTCCAGCAAATATTGATTAATCTTTTGGAAAATGCCGTGAATGCAACTCAACACGGAGAGATCGTTTTGAATGTTCATCTTGCTGAAGATTTAGGCGAGGGCCAACTTAGAGTAGGCTTCACCGTTAGTGATAACGGCGCCGGTGTGCCTGCAGATAAGTTGCCGCATCTGTTTAGCGGCGCCTTACCGGCGGATTATTCTACAAAAAATAAAACAATAAGCAAAGGTTTTGGCCTGGTGATTTGTAAAAGGCTGGTAGAGCAAATGGGTGGAAATATTTCCCTGGAAAACAGGCCCGGCGGTGGAAGCGATTTTAAGTTTACCATCGTAACAGCTTCCTCGGAGCTATCTGCGCCTGATTATTCACAAAGCAGGATGATCGGCTTTGAAGGCAAACAAATATTGATCGTAGATGACAACGCAACTGCACTTTCCTTGTTTAATAAACAACTTGAGCAATGGAAATTTTTGCCAATACTAGCTTCTTCAGGCAAACATGCTATAGAAATTTTATCTCAAATATCAGTTGACCTGGTGGTCACCGATTTACTAATGCCGGGCATGGATGGCATTGAGCTTTCTGAATTCATAAATGTTCAATATCCTAAGACGCCTGTTATTTTATTAAATGCGGTAAACGATGAAAAATACAAGCCGCACGCAGCAATTTTCAGCGCTGTAATAAGCAAACCTGTTAAGCAACACGTGCTGCTGGATAGTATTCTTACCGGTATCCGTCACCACGATTCAATTGCCGGAAATGGAAGTACACAGCTCATTCCTGATAATTTTTCTGAAAAGTACCCGCTGCATATATTGGTAGCGGAAGATAATCCGGTGAATCAAAAGTGGATCAAAAAAATTCTTTCCAAAATCGGCTACCAGTGCGATATAGCCTGCAACGGTAAGGTTGTAATGGAAAAGGTAAGCCTGGATAATTACGATCTTGTGCTGATGGACGTGCAAATGCCGGAAATGGATGGCCTTGAAGCTACAAAAATGATTCGTCTTTGCCTGGAAGTTCAGCCTATAATAATCGCCATGACGGCAAATGCCATGCAAGGCGATAGGGACGAATGCATACAAAGTGGCATGAACGATTATATAAGTAAACCGGTTGAGCTGAGCGTTTTGTTGAATATGCTTGAAAAATGGGCTTTGCTTATAAGAGAAAAAAAGGCAATTCCTGCCTAATAGGAATCTTTGCGGTCAACGTAATTTTTTTCTAACCCGCACAATATTTTCTTTCCGTTGCGTTTTATCATGTGATATATGATGCGGCGGGATTAGCTATAAAAGTGTACAAACTTTTATTTTAATTCCGCTTTTAGGCCCTAATCCTATTTAATATTAAACATGAAAAACCGTTTACTGCCAGTATTGATGATGACTTTAATGACAGTGTCATCAAACCTTTTTGCCCAAAATGTTTCAATAAATGCCACGGGCAGCAATGCTGATACGAGCGCTATGCTTGATGTAAGCAGCACTACCAGCGGTTTCTTAATGCCGCGAATGACCACAGCCCAGCAAAATGCAATCATTCTACCTGCTACAGGCCTGTTGATATTTAATTCAACAACTAATTTATTCATGGTAAATACAGGCACCCCGCTTTCGCCTGTCTGGACGCCTTTAGCGCTTGGTAGTACAGGCTGGGCCACCACGGGAAATGCAGGCACAGTTGCAGGAACTAATTTTCTTGGAACTAAAGATAGTATTGCATTAATTCTAAAAGTGAATAATGTCGTATCCGGCACGGTATCCCCTGATATAAATGGGGGAGTTTCGTTTGGGCAAGGTGCTTTAA
>JALYYM010000756.1 GCA_030946565.1 Bacteroidota bacterium
CGTTGCTTTTCTTTAAGCTTAAATACATCCTGGTCCATAAAAATATATTCGCCTTCATTTGCATCATCAAGCATACCAAGCACATTGAGCAAGGTTGACTTTCCTGAACCTGATGGCCCCATTACTGAAAGAAATTCGCCCTGCTTTATATGCAGGTTAATATCTTTTAAAAGAAATGTCCGGTTGCTACCCGTGTTCACCCATTTGTATATTTTCTTTAATTGAAGCATGGTTGGTTTTATTGATCCCGATAGCTATCGGGATGGTTAATTTGTTTATTGGTTTATTTGTTTATTAGTTTATTAACCCCATTGACTATTGACCTAATGACTATTGACTATTGACCTAATGACATCCGCAGTCTGACAGCTATCGCTGTACCGACTGCTTTCACTCACTTCTTAAACTCTTCACCGGGTTTACCAGGGCTGCTTTTAAAGCTTTATAGCCAACCGTTATCCAGGCGATGATTATAGAAATACATAAGGCGAAAACAAAAATACCCATACCTATATTTATCCGGTAAACAAAATCATTCAGCCATGTATGCATCATAAAATATGCGATGGGCGCAGCGATAGCAAACGCCACAAGGATGAGTATGGTAAATTCTTTTGAAAATAAATAAACAATGTTCGTTACTGATGCGCCTAATACTTTTCTTACACCAATCTCTTTTGTTTTTTGCGCAGCCATGAAAGATACCAACCCATACAAGCCAAGACAAGAGATAAAAATTGCCAGGCATGCAAATAATTTATACAACAACGACAAATGCGTTTCCTGCTCATAAAAATTTGCTATGCCTTCATCAATAAAACTACTTGTGCAGACGTAGTCGGGAAAAAATTGGTTCCATGCAGATTGAATGCGGGCTTGTGTTTGCGGAATATTTGATGACCTCAATTTTATGGATGTAACGCCGTAATATTCGCTACGCTCTGCAAGCAAAAGCGGTTTAATATTTTCTTTTAAAGAATTTGTTTTAAAATCTTTTACCACGCCAACAATTTTATTCCAGCCGGATGAACCGAGGCGGATATCTTTTCCTATCACATCTTGCGGATTCTTTTCTCCAAGCTTATGAACTAAAGTTTCATTAAGCACCACTTCTTTAATTGTATCACTTTTATCATAAATTTTACCGGCAATAAATTGCAACCCGTAAGTTTTAAAATAATCAGGATCGGCGAACTTCATTGTTACCTGGTATTTTTCATCTTCCTTATGATTGAAAGCAAAATTAGAAGCCCATGTATTATCAGAGGATGGCACATCAGAACTAAAACTTACCGACACAACACCGTGCGTTTGCAAAAGCCTTTCCTTAAATGCAGGCAGCTTTGCAACAACGGCGCTATCAGTATTTTGTTGCAACACCAGCACTGCTTCTTTATTGAAACCAAGGTCAGCGTTATTTATAAATCCCATTTGGCTTATGGCGATTATAGTTCCTATTATCAGCACCTGCGAGATGGCAAATTGCATTACTACCAGGCCCCTTCTTAAAGAGATGCCACCAACCCTTGCCGATGTAATTTTATTTTTTAATGCAAGCGCCGGCTTGTAATTAGAGAGAACCAGGGAAGGATATAAGCCCGAGAGAATAGTCACCACTATGACCACTATAAATACAAAAATTAAGATCCGCAGATTTAGTAAACTAAGGCTTTCCTCTATGGAAGCAATGTGCTTTATAAAAGGCAGGCACAAAGCAGCAAGACACATTGCAAGTATGGTGGAGATGATAACCAGCAAACCTGTCTCGCCCATTACCTGAAAAAAAAGTTGCTTACGGCTACTACCCAATACTTTTCTGATGCCAACTTCTTTTGACCTGCCAACTGCCTGGGCGGTTGAAAGATTAATAAAATTGATGCAGGCCATTATGATTATAAAAATACCTATGAGGGATAAAGTCCATAACACGGCCATACCTGTGATATGGTTGCCAAAGATTTCGAAGCGGTTATCGAAATGCAATTCGCTTAATGGCTGCAGAAAATGTAATCTTACCGATGGCCTTCCGGGCCTGTTATGCTTCGTGCTAAACCTTGCCAACTGCTTATTTATATCACCTGCTTTCACATTCTCAGGCAGCAACGTATACACCTGGAAATTGCTGGACAGTGTATTCCAGTCATCATAAAAATTATACTTTTCACTATTGCTTTTCAAAGTTTCAAAAGAAACCAATACGGCCAAAGGAAAATCGCTGGCCTGCGGAGCATCCTGTAGAATGCCCGTAACTTTTAATGGTACAGCATTATCAAATTTGATGGTTTTATTGATAGCCTGCTGCCAATTGCCAAAATATTTTTCAGCAGTTTTTTGGGTAAGCACAACTGCGCCGGGCTCAGCCAAAACTGATGGGTTTCCTACAAGCCATTTATAAGAAAAAACATTGAAAAAATTTGGCTCGCTAAAATAGATGCCTTCTTTTTCAATGAATTTTTTATCAGTTGAAGCGCTCCCGGAAGTACCAACTGTAACCTGGCTGCCATAGCTGGAATTGATAGCGCCAAATAACAGGCCCGGCATTTCCAAACGCAACGCTTTTAGGGCTGCGCCCGGTACACCCGGGTTATACGTCATGCCGTCAGAAAATTTATCCTGGGTTACCACGCGGTATATTCTCTTATAATTGGGCTGAAATTTATCGTAACTCAATTCGTAGCTTACTACGATAAATACTAACATACAAGATGCGATGCCAATAGCGAGGCCCGCAATATTTATTGCAGAAAAAGCTTTATGCCTTATTAAATTTCTAAAAGCGATTTTTAAATAATTTTTTATCATAGCTGCACCTGTTATATAAATTATTATCTGCCCAGTCATCCCTCGTTTTTCAACCATCGTGCCAATGCCAGAAACGGCTGGCAGCAAGGGATTAAAGCTAAAAACTTTTTTGCAGGTGTACGCTTATGAACAACAGGTGTATGAAATCGTACACCTTTATTTGCTTCTTAATTTTATTTCTACAGTGCAATGCTGTGCGGGACGCGGACAGTGAGGACTATAACCTTCATGATACTATTGATAAGCAGTATCTTGAAATGATCGTGGGGTTAATAAATTTTTGAATTTCTTTACCGCCTGCCACCAGGGATACGGGCGCCATAGTGAACACATAATAATTTCTGCCAGCTTTACAAATTAAGATCATTACCCTTGCTCCTGAACAATTATTATCTTCAAGTATGAATAACAAGTCTTTTTCCTTATTGGTTTCCGAATCTATTGGATCTGTTTCAGCCGAATATATAGTTCCGGCAAAAAGTACTTGCATAATTACCCTTGCTCATGGGGCAGGAGCCGGTATGAATCATCCTTTCATGACCTCCCTTGCAAATTTATTAGCAGAACAGGGCATTGGAACACTTCGTTTTAATTTTCCATTTACCGAACATAAAAAAGGAAGGCCAGATGTTCCTGCAGTGGCTCACAAAACTATTGAGGCAGCTATAAATAATGCTCATGAAACATTTCCTTCTCTGCCTCTTTTTGCAGCTGGCAAATCTTTTGGTGGCAGAATGACTTCACAATATTTATCAAGTCATCCGCATGCGGCGATTAAGGGAATAATTTTTTACGGGTTTCCTTTACATCCCCCGGGCAAACCTTCAACAGAACGTGCTGAGCATCTAAAAGATATAACGGCGCCGATGCTCTTTTTACAAGGGACAAAAGACGAGCTGGCTACCTTAAGTTTGGTCGAAGAAGTTTGTTCATCTCTTTCACCGGCTACGTTGATAAAAATAGAAGGAGCCAATCATGCCTTTAAGGCTGGAAAGCAAAATATTATCTCCATGCTTGCAGCTTTTACAAAAGAATGGGTTATAAAATTTATCAAAAGCTAAAACGCAGAACCGGCCATACCGGTATTGCAAAGAGTAAGTCTGACATAATCTCTTTTAATAAAAATGAACTATAAAATAATCAGTTAACTTTTTTTCTATTCGAAAACAAC
>JALYYM010000014.1 GCA_030946565.1 Bacteroidota bacterium
GCTGTAAGATGCCTTGGAAAGCTGTTCCAGGCAGAACTATGAAAGTTGCTGCCCATAAAATCTTTTGTGAGGCTTATATCGGGCGTTTCATTTTCTTCTTGTGGTTCCACTATAGCATTTTCTCTTACAGAATTACAGGTGGAAACAGTGAAGGCAGCTTTGCACAATGCTGTAATGTTTTCCATAAAGAAGATAGCGTTGTAGGGCATTCCTTTCCACGTGCCATTATTCAAACCAGCTTCAATAATACTGTCCATATGGAAAATGGCCCGATGAAAACTAAAGCCGTTAAAGAAATCATGAATAACCCGGTAAGCATACAGAATGTCCCGGTCTTCAAATTGCTGCTCCTCCATAGCTCTTATTATTTATGGCAAAGCAAGCCCGCTTATATTTTCTATACGATTCCTGCAAAGGATGAATTAGTAATACAGAAGCATATTTTATCCGGTAACTTATTTGCGAAAAAATCATTTACTTTATGCATTACCTTCAAGAATAATTTTTGTATTATGGCAACAGACAGCAATGAAAAAATACACCAGGGCAGAAACGTAAAACGCTTTCGTGAAATGCTGGGCATAAAGCAGGAAGCCCTTGCCTATGAACTGGGCGACGACTGGAACCAAAAGAAGGTTTCTTTATTGGAGCAAAAGGAAAGTATTGAAGAAGATTTGCTGGAGCAGGTGGCTAAGGTTTTGAAAGTACCGGTGGAAGCGATTAAGAATTTTGATGAGGAAAAGGCCGTAAATATTATTGCAAATACTTTTCACGATGAAGCATCCGCATATAATGAAAATTACAAGTGTAACTTTAACCCTATTGATAAGATTGTGGAACTGTATGAGGCATTAGTCCGAAGTGAAAAGGAGAAAGTAGAGATGTTGCAGCGTTTGCTTGATGAAAAAAGATAATCAAATCTATCATAAACTATTGTACCACTCTCTAACATAAACCCTACTTTGGCAAATCGAGAATTTGCCCTATTCGTAGAATTTTTTTTCGATTATCGTTTATCAGATCAAGTTTCATCAATCTAAATTCCAGAGCAGATTTAGATACTTTAAAGAACGTGCTTAATTGGCCAATTATTGAATAATAATCGGTTTTATTGCATGGTTGTTCGTCTACATAAATATTACCTGAACATCGAATTCCGATATCTTTTTGTACCTGAACCAAAGCAGTCTTTAATATATCCTGAGGCATTAGTAATGAAGATGCATAATAGTTAGCCTGCCATTCGATCCACTGTGCATCGCACGTCAGCCTATTTTTCCCGCCTAATTCTTCATTTATTGTTTCGTTCAATTCCTCAGGATCTTTTTCATCAGTATAATAAATTTTGACATTGCGGTGCAATGCTAAATGGCCAAGCTCGTGTCCTAATGTAAAATTAAATTTACACTCATCATCAGATAGACTTGAATCAATTAGGACGACTCTTTTAGCGGGATTAAAAGCACCTAAAATCCGATACCCATTTTCAGAAAACCCCAAGGTTGCCTTAAAATCAAAAAATATATCATGCTTCTCCTGAAGAAATGCAACAATTTTTAATAAGGGTGTGCTTCTAGCAAATTGGAAATATGATGAATTATAATATTGCAATAATTTGATTGTTTTATCCTCTATATCAAGTCTGCTCAAATGTTTCAAGCCTTCAATTTTCATTGCATCTTATTTCCTGTAAATTTATAATAACAAAATCAATTATGGATACTACGAAAAGAGGCACAACCTTTGAAATAAAAGTGCATGATCTAATAATAAAAATGATTCAGGAAGATAAATTTTTTATCGATAGTAAAAATTACAAGTTATATCTCCACAAAAAATATTATTCGACAGCACGTCAAGCTAAAATTACGGTTGATTTGTCAATGGAATATTTTAGAGAAGGAGGGTTAACCCCAAATTTATACATATTGATGGAGTGTAAGGATTGCCAAAGGCCTGTACCGGTAGACGATATTGAGGAATTTTATTCTAAATCACTACAATTGACTGGCCTCAATGTGAAATGCATTTTTTTCACAACATCAAGTCTCCAATCATCTGCTTTCAATTATGCCTTGTCGAAAGGAATTGCGGTAATAAGAATATTGGATGATGATTCAATGATGTGGCTCATTGAACGAACAAATAAAAATTTAACCACGAGCTTATCAAACAGCATTGTAATAAATGTTACCAATGCATTAACGAATGAATATTTCGTAAGTACGAAGAAAAATATATTTGGATTCTACAATACAAAACCATTTATCACGATTGAAGAATTATTTATGGAGATACTGATGGCTACCAAAGAAGACAAATAATATGCGAACTGTCAATAAAAATAAAGGCCACAAGCAGAATAGCACATTATAAAGCTTACGTTTTTCACGATTTTGCGATTATGCCAAAGAAAATAGTCATAGAGTTTTATCTTTTTTGAACTGGCTTTTCAGAATATTCATTCAAAATATCCTCTACAGTTAACTTATGTAATTGCAAATATTTATTAACCTGGGCCTCAGTAATCGTTCCTAAATCATAAGTGGAATATTCCATAAAATAACTTTTTAAATTCATTTTTAGTTTAGTAAGACCTTTTTTTGTAAGGATTTCAACGGGATAATTAAAACCAGCGGCGGATCCAATGTATTTAGGAGGGATTATTAGTATGTATTTAGTAGCCTCCATATTATAGTTTGTTTTAAACCACGCACATGAAGTATTCATTTGACCAGTTTCCGCTTTTATTATTTCAGCTCTGTCCTCTTTGACTTCATTTTTACATTCAAATAGTATGTAATTATTTTCTCGGATATTCCATAAATTATCCGGTCCTTTCTTTAATTCTTTATCAGGCATTTCGCACGCAAAACCCATAGCTAAACCAATTTCATGTAATGCTTTTTCAAAACGATCAGATTTTTTTCCAAAAGATAAATCTGACATCAATTCCATCACCTTTAATTCTAAATCTGAGTATACATCAAATTGCTTGATCCAATTAATAATATTTTCACTTCTCTTTTTATCAAGTTTTAATCTTTGAAACTCTATTCCATAGGGCGGCTTTAATAACAATCTATTTAGTCTATATGCCTGAATTTGGTAGTCATTAGAAATTGTTTTTTGGGCACCATATGCGTATCTCGCCATTTCTTGCAAATAATAAGCTCTTTCAATCTTGTCGCCTGAAGGAATGTGGTCATCTAGTAATTTCTGAATAGTTGCAACAGCTTCCATGAATTGGCCGGTTGCGCAAAGTTCTTCAGATTTTTTTTCCAATTGTAAAAGCTCATAAATTTCTTTATCGGGTTCAATTTCTGTAATTGAGTTCATTTCCTGAACATAATATCTTTTCCAATTTTCATCCCGTTTTAATGAAACTGAAAGAATTTCATTTAATAAAGTACCTGCATCGTTAGTTGTCGCTTGTTCCGCTATTAATTCACCAATTGCTTTTCCAATGCTAATCTGTTTATTTGTTTGAGCCGAAAAATAATTTCGTAATCTGTTGCTGGCTAAGATGCTTATCAAATTGGTACCTGTTATTATGACAACGCAATAATCTTTCTCGCCTCTAACAGCCCGACCCATTCCTTGCTCAATTTTTTGTGCCGTTTTTAAGTCAATTATTTTACTGTTTTCTCGGTAGCTCTCTTGCAGTCTATCTACCAAACTAATCGAAATAGGTTTAGAATCGAGAATCAGAATTCGACAAGTATCATCAGGTAAATCAATACCCTCATATCGATTGGACAATACGATAGTTTTGCTAAAGCCTCCATCTTTTAATGTGTTGATGAATTCTTGAATCTTAGCCGTACTCGGGAAGGCGGCCCCAGCTCTTTCCCAATGTTGGGCTTTCTTATTGCTTGGCACTAAAGCGACGACTCCTGATTTTCTTTTTGGCCTTTCTTTTCCAAATACTGAAACGATTGTTGGATTGTCTAATTCTTGACCTATGAAATAGGGTATTAAAATCATCTTTTCTCCAGACCATTTTTCGTCTTCATATTTTATTGGATTTTTAATTACATCCAAGTTAACACCGAGTCCTTTAATAAAAAATGCATCATTGCTTGTCGTTGCAGACATAAAAACTCTATGTTTTGCCAAAGAGAAGGTGCCGAAAATCTTAAGGGGGTTATCATAGGGAGATATTTCTATTGCAGTACCTGATATCACGCATTGACACTCTTCGATAATGTCCTTTATTAAATCCCATACGAATAATAAAAAAGTCTTATCGCTATTCTTAACGAGCAATTTTACAACTTCTCTTATTTTTTCTTTCCAGGCCCAATAGGGCACTACCAAAAAAGCGTCGAATTCTCCCTGCCTAATTTCTTCAGTTTTAGCCTGTCCTTGTTCTTCTATTTCTGACTCAAACAACGAAAATAATTCTCCATAAACTTCTTCTTCTCTTTTAATTTTAATAGTAAAAGCCTCTTGGATAGTTTCTATGCATGCATGAGAATCATCAAGAACTAAACCGTCAACTTGCATTGAATTCTGCTTTAGTCCAAATTTCGTTAAGCCATTAAAAACCATCTGTACTGTAGTAATTAAAATTGCTTTAGCATCTAAAAATTCCTGGGGCAGGTGATTATTAGAATCCACTTTGCAAAATTTTATACCAAATTGTTTTGCCTGCTCACAAGTTTGATCAACCAGAAATTTATTCGGGCACAAGTACATTACAGGTAACTGGTTAGAATTGAGTTTTGATTGCAGAATCAATAACCCTATTAAAGTTTTTCCTTGGCCCGTATGAAGTTTTACAATAATGTCATTTTTTGATTTGTAATTTTCATACCAATTTTTCAAGATGGATGATTGTGATAATCGTAATGGTCCTTTATCACTCGCCCGATCTAATGATTCGTAAATTTCTAAAGGATTATCATTTTTCTTACCGGAACCATCATGGAGTTTTTTTGAGAAGTCGAACATATAAATTTGAATTAAGGTTAGAATACTTTTTAAAAAGATTTAGTGTATCAATGTCATATTTTTATTTTTTTCCCTTCACAAACATTCCACCCGTACACTTATCATAGAGCTCAAATAAAAATTCAATCCGCTTTGTTTCATTTATAAAAGTTTGCGGGCGATAGCAAAGATCAACGGCTTTATCTAGCGCCTGGTGAGCTTTTACTAATTCCGGCGGCATTGTATTAGGATCATATAAATCTGCTAAGCTTGCATTGGGGAATTTTGCTCTTGCATCCAAGACATTTTGTGCTGCTGCTTCTACGGCTTGCTTTTGTTTATCGGTTGGATTTTCCGGCCAGGGGAAGTTGTTATAAACAATATCTTTAGAATATCGGAAATCGCTTTTCAATCTGCCGCATGTATATTTTACCCAAGTCATGTGAATTGTAGATGCAAGAATCCCAAACTGGTAGAGGCTTGAACTCTTAATTATAAAAAGCAAATCACTGCTTAAAACAGAATTGTCAATGTAGCCAATAGGAATGTATTTCCTTCTTTCAGAACTTACTTTTGGTATAACTAAATATTGTCTGTCAGGAATATTTTGAACATGAAATTTAGTGGGTGTATCCGCAAGTCTTATCGTTGGTAAACTTTTACTTGCTAACCGAAAGCGCCTTACTGCATCTATTCGTTTTAGAACTTCAGGCATAGATTGCAATTCCTTAGGTTGTGCATTAGCAAGCAGCAAACACCACCGGTAGTATCCATTTATGAATTCATGAGAACCTATCCATTTATAAAAAAATTTTGCTGCTTGCGGTTCTTCTTTTAAGAACTCATCTTTCTCATCTTCGGTAAACAAAAAGTATCCACCATCAATAGGTTTATTACCTATTCCTATTTCAGGAATATTCGCGTAAGGTTTTTGGCGAGAAGATAAAGTTGTGTCCTGACCTTCCACCAAGTAAGGATTTATGTTCTTTACTTTTGTTTCGTGTGGCTCTGCTTTAATATTCTCATATTCATACACGGCTTTCTCACTTATATCAAAATTTCCAAAGCCAATTATAACCACGTGTACTGCGGCATTACCTCTTGCTTCGTTACTCCAACTAAAAGTGCGATGAGCAAAATGTATTTTGATCTTATACTTATTAAACAATTCATTCCACAATTTACCTGCCTGTTCTCCTTGCGTAATTGAGTTTGTGGACACATAAGCACTTTTAGTTAGCTGCCCTGCTTTATGTTGTACATGAGTGCGACGCAACGGAAGATCAATCAGAGAATCTTCAGCCGGCTCAATAAAATTATACTCCTTCATATACTTTGCTGCTTTCATATACCATCCTGAAACATAATCTATTTTCCTGCGCCTTTAACTTTTTTAAATAAATCCTCAATGTCTGCTCTTTGTTTTTCTGACATGAACTTGGAACCTATAAATGGAGGATTACCAAAAACAAAATGAAACCTTGCTTGTTCTTTTTCCCAAGGCATCGGTTCAATCAGGCTTTGCCAATCTATACGCAAGGCGTTTCCATGCACAATGGTGGCGCTCTTTTTTAAGGGTATGCGTTTGTAATATTCGCCAAAGTTTATGCTGGCCTGTTCGTTCATTTGGTGGTCCATCAGCCACATGGCTACCTGTGCTATCTGGCCGGGAAATTCTTCATATTCAATTCCATAAAACCTGTCTACATCTACCAGGAAATAATCGTTTACACTGGTTATCTGCTGGCCTTTCAGCAAAGCCTTTACCAGTTCTAATTCCAGCAAACGCAGTTCGCGGTATGCAATAATTAGGAAGTTGCCGCAGCCGCAGGCAGGGTCAAGGAAACGCAGCTTACTTATTTTATCATGCAGCTTTTTCAGCTTGCCGGTATCGTTTTTTATCTTTTCAAATTCTGCCCACAGCTCATCTAAAAAGAGCGGCTTTATCAGTTTGAGAATATTCTTTTCACTGGTATAATGTGCGCCAAGGTTTCTTCTTGCCTTTACATCCATCACACTTTGAAACAGCGAACCAAAAATTGCCGGAGAAATTTTACCCCAATCCAGTAAACAGCAATCGAGCAATATGCGGCGCATGTTACTATCGAAATGCGCTATGGGCAATTGCTCTTCAAACAACTTACCATTTACATAAGGGAAGGCTGCCAGCGCTTCATTTAAATTTTTGTAGCGTTTATCCTCCGGTGTATTCAACACCTGGAACAACTCGCCGATATGTGCAGCAAGGTCGCTGCCATCTTCGTTTGTTTTCAGCTCCAGGTATTCACTTAAAATTCCTTTTTCAAAAATGCTGGTATCATCGGCAAACAAACAAAAGAGCAAACGAACCAAATACAATTCCAGGTGATGCCCATCGTAACCAATGGCTTTGAGCTTATCATGCAACTTGCCCATGAGCTCCGCTGCCTCAATGTTTTACAGGGTCTTGCTCTTTGTAACTGCGTTTTTGATAGCCCGCTATAAACCCAAACAGGTGAACATGCTGTATAAATTCGCTGAGGGTAAATTCATGTTGCTGATTCTCCTCCAGGTCGTACAACCTGAATCTTTCAAAATCACTTACCAGTATATAGCGCGGGAGTTCTTTTTCTTTAAGTCCGGGAAAATAATCTTTGGCTTGTTGATAAGCCTTGTCAAGGTCTTTGCCACGGCTCTTGTGCTCTACGAGTATTACGCCTTTCCAGAGGAGGTCAATGAAGCCGGTTTTTTGATCTATCTTTTTTACCTGCTGTTCAAAAGTGGCAACTCTTCTGCGGCCGATTCCAAACACATTAAAGAAATCATCCCAAAAAGATTTAGCCTCTGCATCTTCGCTTACTTCGTCTTTCCATTCATTGGTAAAAGCAACCACACGTGATTTTATTTCATTCCAGTTTAAAGGCATTAGTGAATTTAGTTATGGCACAAAGTAAGAAATGTTGATTGGTTAATCAGTCCCCGATTATGGATTGAAATAAAATATTCCTGAAAGGTCTTAATTCCTTTCAAATTGGTCAGTCAGCAACTGACGAATTACAAGCGATTGTATAAGAAATCACCGGTTCTCTACGAGTGAGAATGACTAAATTGATATTGCGATTACATATCACGTTATTAATAAAAGCTTCAATCTAAATGAGAAATGCTGTCTATTGCTCGCTTATAACTAACAAATATTTATTTTCCATCTTTTAATTTTTCAATAGAATCTTTCATTTGACCTAGAGTATCCAGCACATATTTCGCCATTTCGGTTTTACTATCAAAAGCTTCTTCCAATTCTTTTACGCTTGGTATTTGTTTCTTTAATTCTTTTGGAAGAACCTTAGCGATTTTATAGTCAGCAACTCCCATGGGAGTTTGAATTCCCTGTAACGAATATTTTACTACGGTATCGTTTGGTGTTTTACAAAGCAGGATACCAATGGTAGACTTATCTGCTGTTCCTTTTATTTGTTCATTGATGGTATTTATATAAAAATTTAGCTTGCCGGCAAACTCCGGCTTGAACTCACCGACCTTAAGCTCAAAGACAACAAAACAGTGCAGGTGATAATTGTAAAACAGGAGGTCCAAAAAATAGTCATCATCTTCGACAGTTAGGTTGAATTGATTGCCCACATAAGCAAAGCCCTTCCCTAATTCTAACATAAATTTTTTAAGATGTTCTATCAATCCTCTTTCAATATCTCTTTCTTTTGCTGCATCATTTAGCGTTAAAAATTCGAGTATATAAGGGCTTTTAAAAGTTTGGACAGCAAGGTCGGAGTCATGCGCAGACAAGGTTTGAGAAAAATTATTAATTGCCTTTCCCTGCCTTTTATACAATTCGCTTTCAATTTGCAAAACCAAAACATTGCGGCTCCATCCGTTTTGAATCGTTTGCTGAATGTAAAAAAGCCTGGTTGCAGGGTCTTTAACTTTACCCAGTAAAGTGATATGATGGTACCACGGTAATTTGGCAAGCGGCGCTTGCAAAATTGAATCATCAGTGAATTTGGCAAGTGGCTCTTGCAAAAATGGGAAATGCGGATATGCTACAGCAAAGTCCCGCATATAGCGAAGATTTCTCGGGGAAAGCCCCTTCATATCTGTGAACTCGGAGCGAAGGTCCCGAGATAAGGTATCAACTGTTTTCGCACCCCAACCCCGGGCATCTTGTTGGTGAGATATCGTATTTCCAATTTCCCAATAAATTTTCAACAATGCATGATTGACACTGAAGGCCGCTTTAAGCCTGGCTTCCCTTATCTTCTTTTTCAAATCATCAAGGAGGGCTAAATAACTATTTATCACTGGCATTTTTTTGGAATCTTTTTTTGTTGGTTTGTCCATAACAAAATTGAAATATTATATAAGTGAAAATACTAAAAGAAAAAGAATGAAATTCAACATGCCCATACGGAAAACAATGAAATTATCGAATGATTAGAAGACATGGAATTATAAAGAGGCCGCTATATCAGCCCCTCATCAGCAAAGGAATAATATCCTTCACTGGTAACAATTATGTGATCAAATAATTTGATGTCCAAAAATTGGCCAGCGTGTTTAATTTTTTGAGTAAGTTGTTCATCCTGTAGACTTGGTTTTAAATTTCCGGATGGATGATTGTGACTTATGATAATATTGCAGGCATTGGCTTTTAAGGCAGCAACAAATACTATTTTTGGATCGGCAACTGTGCCTGTGACACCGCCAGTTGATACCTCAAGAATTCCCAATACTTTGTTGCCCCGGTTAAGGAACATTACTTTGAACTGCTCGACAAAATCTATTTTATTTTCATCCCAGCTTTGTTTTAAAAGATCAGCAGCCTCTTTTGATGTTTTGATGTGAGGCCTTTCAGAAGCTTTTATTTTTGATTTGTAAATCAGTTCAACTTCTGCGATCTCGTTCAATGCGATTTGATTCAATAACGTTTCCATAATTCATTCATTTAAAGTTTTAAAAATTAATTATGGAACATCTAAAGGCTTGCACCGAATTTGCGCAATGAGGAACGGAATAAATGATGGCTTTTCGGCCAGCTCAGTGCAGGGCCGCGGCAGGATTTGTGTTTATGCCGGAAATTCATTGCCAGCATATTTGAGGGGCAAGCCTAACTTTGTTTTAATAATTAATGCTATAAACTACTTGCTTTTTTATTTTCGTTTCTGTATTATATTCCAGAGAAATTAAATGATAAATATTTTCCAAATTCTGTCTTCCATTATTATCCTTAACATCAACGCAAGTTGTCGCGCCTTGAAGGCAGCAGCTTCCGGAAATCTGCACACCTTTAATTATCTGGAATTGTGTTTGGTGACGGAGGAGACAATCTCAATTCCCAATATCCTTATCCGGTGCAGTTCACGCGGCTTATTTGCCGGAGGCGAAAAAGAAATAAGACGAGTGTACTGGACAGGGTCTTTTACATAAGTATTTATGCGGGCTTTGTAATTTATGATTATAGGAATGTTAGGGGAACCGTTAGGGATTGGAGTGAAAATCCTTCACAGAAGATTGAAACGGAAAGCCCGTCCCGATTGGGAACGGCATTAATATTTAAACTTGATTATTCCTAACTATTGTTGCGCCTTGCTTTTATCATTCAATTTTTTTTTAAGCCCTTAATAGCTGAGCAAATTAAGTGGTAATGCAATTTAAAAAGACTCCAGATTTTCTTAAGGCATATTCGAAAACAGCAAGCAAAAAATGAATAATAATTCCTTTCGGCGGATTTTACTTATTGAAAATTATCTACTAAAATCTGCTCAGATTTGAATATATTTATCTAACCTCAAGAAAACCCCCATGCCTCTTTATCTCAATAATGGTTCTACTAGCTTTATAGAATTTCAAAGTAATATACCAGAAGATTATACCGGAACTCTTTTACCGGGAGGCAAATTTTTATATTCAGCAAAAGATTCATTTCAGCTTATTATCCAGGAAATTGTCACAGATCTATTTACGATAAGACTTAATGTTTTCAAGTTTTTTAAAAAAATATCTATCGAGTCATTATCCCATAAGTCAGGTTTGCATTCCCGGATATTACTTCAAGAAAACCTGAGACACCGCATAAAAGGAGCTGGGACAATTTATTTAAGGGAAGGCGAATACACGATGCTCTGGTCGGGCGATGCAAATTGCAAAACGAAATTTGAAAAAGATAAGGAGTATAAAATATTGGATATCTTTTATTCTCCGGGATTAGTGCAACAACTAACATCATTTTTCCCAGACCTCGCGGAAGTAACTAATAATAATCAAACAAAGTTATTAGTAAAGAGCCCTTCTTTCATCACGCCTGCAATGCAAGGAATTGTTCAACAGATTTTGGACTGCCCTTTCGATAATGCCACAAGAATGTTTTATTTTGATCTTAAGGTAAGAGAATTCTTATTTCTAATGCTTGAGCATGCATACAAGCCAGCTCGATCGCGCTATAGATTTACTCCTTATGAGACTTCTTGTATAATTAAAGCCCATAAATTATTGCTTGAAGACATAAGTAAAAAACCGTTGAGTATTCAAATGCTTGCCA
>JALYYM010000034.1 GCA_030946565.1 Bacteroidota bacterium
TTTTTTCATCGTTGATTTTATGAAATTACATTTTTGTTAAATTACATAAAAATTAAATGATTGCTATGAGACCAAAACTCAAACTCATCCATATCTGGATAACACTTTGCATTCTTTTTATTGGTAACATTACCTACGCTCAGACAAAAGAAGTTTCAGGCAAAGTTACAGATGCATCGGGATCGCCTGTTGTTGGTTCAACAATAGCCGTTGAAAACTCCACCGTTGCAACACAAACTAATGAGACGGGTAATTTTTCCATTAGTGTTCCTTCTTCTGCAAAAAGGTTATTGATTTCTTCTGTTGGTTTTGAATCGCAAAACGTTTTAATTAATGGCCGGAGTCAAATTTCCGTTTCATTAAAAAATTCAGTTTCTAACTTAAGTGAGGTGGTAGTAGTAGGATATGGTACGCAAAAGCGTAAAGACCTTACAGGCGCTGTGAGCAGCGTTAGTGCCGCAACTATTGCAAAGGTTCCCGTTGTTTCAGCATCGCAGGCTTTGCAGGGGCGTGCCGCAGGTGTGCAGGTTACAAATAATGACGGAGCGCCTGGTGGTAATATTAGTGTACAGATACGCGGTACGGGTAGCCTTGCCAGTTATGGCAACGAGCCATTATATGTAGTTGACGGTTATCCTATAAGTACAGGTTTGAATAACATTAACCCAAGTGATATTGCTACAATAGACGTATTGAAGGATGCGTCTGCCACGGCTATCTACGGGATCCGTGCAGCAAATGGCGTTGTTTTAATAACTACAAAAAAAGGGTTGAAGGGCAGGACTGAAGTATCAATAGATGCCTATAATGCTTTCCAAGGTCGCCCAAAAAAATACGATCTTTTAAATGCACATGATTTTGCGGTATTATCTAATGATGTTGAAGCTTCAGATTCAACACACAGCTATCATAGTTCGGCTATCTGGAAAACACCCGATGCACTTCACACCGTTGACTGGCAGGATGCTTTATACCGGCTGGGGTTAACGCAAAGTTATACGCTTGCTATCAGGGGAGGGAATGATAAAGTTCAGTCATCACTGTCGACCGGCTTTTACAATCAAAAAGGTATCGTCGTAGGTTCATATTTCAGGAGATTAAGTCTTAGCCTGGGCCTGGATTACCAGCCCGTTAAATGGCTTAAGTCTTCCACTAACGCACGGTATGCTTACCAAGATGCAAATACTCCGCTGGGAACAGGCGGCCTTTTTCAATTGTATGTAAATCCTCCAACGCTGGATGGGGGTAACAAAAACACTTATGAGATAAAAGATGGCAAAGGGAATTATGGTTTTTACAATCCACTTGATCCCAACGTAAGTAAATTCAATAATCCTTACTATGGGCTTAATAATAATGAATATAAAAACATAAACAATTATTTATTAGCCAGCTCTTCTTTGGAAGCTACAATTTATGATGGATTAAAAATTAAGACTAACGCAGGTGTAAATATCAACAATTTTTCGGGCGCTTATTTCCAGCCGGGAGATAGTATAGCTCATCAGCAATATCCTTCCGCTATTACAAACAGGCCATATTATAATCAAAACTTAAATCAAACTTTTGAATGGTTATGGGAGAATACTATTTCTTATGATAAAACATTTGGCCAGCACACCATAAATTTTGTAGGGGGTATTTCAGCACAAAAAAACACTTATACTTACCAGGGCGCCGGGGGTAATCCTCCTAATAATACTATACGCAGTGCATCTCAGCTTGACCCTACAAATGCGAGCTATTCAGGCGGAGAAACCATTTATACTTTAGCATCTCAGTTTGCCAGGTTAACTTATAATTTCTCTGACAGATATATTCTTACCGGTACTATAAGAAGGGACGGCTCTTCTAAATTCGATACCGGGCATAAGTATGGTACCTTTCCTTCCGGCGCTATAGCCTGGAGAGCTAAACAAGAATCTTTTCTGCTCCCTGTAAGCTGGTTATCTGATTTAAAAATAAGAGGAAGTTATGGAGAAGTAGGCAATCAAAGCTCTATTGGCTTATTTCAATACCAGGCATTATATAATGGAAATTTTGGCCCGCAGATAAATACATTTAATGGAGGCCAGGATAATTTTGGCTATCCATTCGATAAACTTTATCAAAATGGTATTGCTCCAACCCAGCCTGCTAATCCTAACCTGAGATGGGAAACAGATTACCAAACCGATATAGGGTTAGATGCCGCTTTTTTAAACGGATCCCTCACTTTTACTTTTGATTGGTACAAAAGAAAATCCAAAGATTTTTTATTAACGATAGAGTCACCGGCACAAGCAGGTTTTTTATACCTGACACGCAATGTAGGATCTATGAAAAATACCGGTGTTGAGTTTGCCTTAAATTACGCCGGCAATAAGGGAAAAGATTTTCAATATAATGTGGCCTTAACATTAACGCACAATGAAAATACACTTACCAGTATTACATCGGGAGTAGCCTACTTACAAAATTTTGGCGGCCTTAATTTGAATGGCCAAAGCTGGGGGGAATTCAGCCGCTCTTATGTAGGGCAGCCCGTAGGTGAATTTTACGGTTTTAAGTCTCTCGGCATTTTCCAGACAAAGGCCCAGATTGATGCCTTGAATGCGAAAGCGCCAGGTGGAACTTATTGGAAAGGAAGCCTCCTGCCTGGGGATCGTTACTATGCGGATATAAATGGAGATGGCATTGTTAAGGCAGATTCAGACAGGGTAGCCTTAGGTAATCCTCAGCCAAAATTTTATGGAGGCTTAAATTTGGATTTCTCATATAAAGCCTGGGACTTCAACCTTTATTTCTATGGATCTTATGGAAATAAAATATTGAACTATATTGAAAGTGACCTGGAAAGTTTTCAGAAACGTGGTTCGGAAGGTGTTGAAAACGTGAGTCAAAATTATTTTAATAACAGGTGGACGCCTTCCAATGCTTCAAACAGGTATGCGAGGGCAAGAGCAATTGATGATGCGATCGGCAATAATATTCCCTCCAGTGTATGGGTTGAAAATGGCAGTTTCCTTAAACTAAAAAATCTTACTATTGGATATACATTGCCGGTAAATATTTTGAAAAAAGCTGCAATTTCCAAAGTAAGGATTTACGTATCCAGCCAAAATCTCTTTACCATTACAAAGTACACCGGCCTCGATCCTGAAATCGGATTGCAAAATGGCAATGCCACGCAAAACGGCGTTGATAATGGCGTTTATCCTTCATCGAGATTTTATACGGCTGGCTTGAATGTAACTTTTTAAATTAAAAGAATTAAAAAACTACAAATATGAAATTTTCAAAAAAGACGATATTGATCATAGCTTGTTGCTTTGCATTTACATCGCTTATATTTATTGCTTGTAAGAAAAGCTTCCTGGAGCAAAATAATACGCTTCAAACCACAGCCAGCGGCACTTTTAATACATCGGCAGATGTTGTCGCGCTGGTAAACTCCGTCTATGATACTTATCAAAACAGTGATTTTTTAAAGAAATCTATATGGTATTGGGCTAATTTTGAAACCCATGATTTTTTTAACTGGGGTGGTGATGTAGTGTGGAATAATTACCAGATCCCGGCTGACTTTGGAGCACTCTTAACACTGTGGAATCAGTCGTATCTCGGTATAGCCAGGGCAAACTATGCGCTTGTTGTAATTCCGGATGCAGTAACGAGAGGTATTCTCGACCAGGGATTAGCTGACCGCTTATCCGGTGAAGCCCATTTTTTGCGGGGCACACTTTATTATTACCTGGCAGGTTCTTTCGGAGGGGTGCCGCTGGAATTAAAAACGGGATCAAGCGGGTTAGCCCCGAGGTCTTCACGGGATTCAGTATTTATGCAAGTAGTGGCTGATATGCAGCAGGCGGAGAACTTATTGTTATCAAAAGTAAATTTACCTCCGTCAGAATTGGGCAGAGCTACTAAAGGAGCCGCTTATGCATACGAAGGGGCAGCCCGCATGTGGTTAAAAGATTATCAAAATGCCCTTGTTGCTTTTAATAATCCAGAACTTACTTCCAATTATCATTTGTTGACAAACTTTGCAGATGTCAATGAATATGATCATCAGAATAATGATGAATCTCTTTTTGAAATACAATTTAAAGTTCCCACAGGCGGTTCTCAAAGCTGGGACGGTAGCTGGGGAGCGCCTGGTGGGGAAATTGCCTGGATTGATAGCTTTGACTGGCCACAGGAAATAACCCAGCAAGGTTATACGTATGGTAATCCTGCTTTATGGAATTCTTTTCAACAAGGTGACAAGCGTAAATTACTTACGATAGTTGGGCCGGGTGATACACTGCAAAGCCCTGGAATAATTGCCGCCTGGGGCGGTATAAAGGGTTACCCTCCTGTGCAGTCTGGCTTTGCCGGCGGCAACCCTACATATACCGATGATAATGGTAAAATAATAAATACAACCGGCACTTTAACCAGGCCATGGTATGGGCCGGCAAGTGACCGCACCGGTTATTTTTGTACAAAAAAATGGAGAGATCCTAATCTTACCGGTAATTATGGTAATCCACATGACCCAACAGGTCAAAAGAGATCGTATCTTTTTGGTGATCAGGATCAAATACTTTTACGTTATGCAGAAGTTATATTAGACAGAGCAGAATGTAAAGTGCGTACCGGAGATATTGCGGGAGCGATGACTGATTTGAGATTAGTAAGAGACAGGGCATGGGGTGGAGCAGGAACAGCGCCGGCTGTAATGCAGGACAGCGCTAAATTCGACGGCACACCCGGTAGCATTATAAGCGATCCCCTGCAAATGGTATTAAGCGAATACCGTCATGAATTGAGTGGTGAATATTCTGTGTTTTACAATTTATGCAGGGCAGGTAATGATGAAGCTATAAACTTTATAAAGCAAGCTAACGGTACTGTGGACGGAAGCTTAAACCCGGTACCCAACCCGGCTCCTGGCCCCACACATGATGGTAAGCAACATGGTTTATATAACACAACTCCTACGGTGAAGGATCTATTGTTGCCAATACCGCAGCATGCCAGGGCGCTTAATCCTAATCTAACACAGAATTAAGTTATTAAAAGAGATACAAAATTCCAATCATTTATAGAAAAGACTTTCTCCCGGAGAAAGTCTTTTCCCTTTAATATTGTTTCGATTATTAAAATATAGATCGTGAGATAAATTGATAAAAGCGATTATCAAAAAGATTGATGAAGTAGTTTTATTTCAATAATGAGTTATGAAAAAAGCGGTAATTATCGCAGGCGTTCTTTTAATTTTAATAACAATCATTTATTTATCATTTAACAACAATGCAATAAAAGAAGACCCCCGGGGCAAAGCTTATGCAGGTTCAAAAACATGTGTAAGCTGCCATAGCAATATTTATAATTCCTACATTCATACGGCTCATTATATTGGATCAGGCCAGGCGGCCGAAAATACGCTGCATGGCAGTTTTTCCAGCGGCAATAACATATTTCATATAAATGATTCTCAAAAAATAGTTATGGAAAAACTTGATAGCGGCTTTTTTCAAAGTTATTACTTGAATGGAAAGCTTGAAGAGCGCTATCGTTTCGATATTGTATTGGGTGGTGTAAAAGGTGAAAGTTATTTATATTGGAAGGATAACAAACTTTATCAACTCCCACTTTCTTATTTTAGCCGCGAACATCAATGGTCCACAAGTCCCGGCTATGGATTTAATTTCTTAGCCTCCGCATCTTCCCGTTCAATAAAAAAGCAGTGCCTGGAATGCCATGCTTCTTATATTAGCGACCTGCCCGCAGAGGAACAGGGTTTTAATAAAGAAGAAAAATTTGACAAAAGTTCGCTGGTAGTTAGCATTGATTGCGAACGTTGCCACGGCCCGGCGGCTGAGCATGCTGATTTTCAAACGCATAATCCTGAAGTTAAAACGGCGCATTTTATAACTACTTACTCTTCATTAAACAGGAGTCAAAAAATAGATATGTGCGCTATTTGCCATTCGGGTAAGCCAATAGATAAGCTGAGATCAACCTTTGAATTTGTGCCGGGCGATAGCTTTTCTAAATTTAAAATTCCTGAGCTTTATACTTATGTTGATACAAGCCGGCTTGATGTGCATGGTAATCAGCTTCAATTATTGCAGAGCAGCAAATGTTACACACAGAGCAGCTTAACGTGTACCACCTGCCACGATGTGCATCAAAATACCCGCGGGCAAGATGCTGTTTATGTACAAAAATGTTTAGCTTGTCATAATACATCCCATAAAATAAATTGTACAATGAAAGATGGTTTAAG
>JALYYM010000049.1 GCA_030946565.1 Bacteroidota bacterium
CGTATGCTGCCAATGGTGATGGCACGCTTACTGTTGTGAAAGAATTATCCGCAGATAAATTTGTTGTTGCTGAAAATGTACATACAAGGCCAGGTGCACGCACTATTACAGTTGACCAAAAAACCCACAAGATTTACGTACCTTCCGGAAGGTTTAAACCTGCTACCAAAGAATCTTTTCGCCCGCAAATTATACCCGGTACTTTTAAAATTTTAGCAGTAGAAAGAATCTGATTGCTGGCACCTCCCGGCCTGGTCCCGCTGTGCCCCCCTCCGTGGTTCGAGTCCCACGAAGCACTTTTTTACTATATTTAAGTTCGTGAATACAAAAATTAGAAAAAATCTTTTGCTGGGTTACAGCCTAATAATTATTTTTACCTTCTTCCTGGCAGGTGTCCCCACCCGACAGTATTCTCTTTCTTTGTTGGTTCTTTCACTTTCAAAATAAAAATATTTACAAATATGTAAAACACGCTGAGAATGTCTGGTGTTTGTGCTAATGGATTTTTGCGGCCTGACATCACCAACATCTGTTTGAGGCCATAACATCATTTATTGTAAACCATCCAATGTGTAGTAAGCTAAACTCGTGTGTTGTAATTATAAATGCATTTTATTACTTGCTAAGTTATCTAAGTGAGGACAGTTTTATTCATTTTATTTCATTATGCCTCTTAAGTGTTGTTGGTGATTGCTTGCTGAAAAGCCCTCCACATTAATAGATGGAAATTAATATCATCTTTCACAAAAAGTCCGGTCACGTTGATGAATGGAATGGAAGCATGGAATGACATGAAGAGACTTAACGGGACGCAACGTTTCAAGCATACCGGCTGCAAGCCTTTTACCGTTTAAATGATACTACTATTGCAGCGGGTATGCAAATCTCAAATACATTCGATGACTCTCAAAAAATATTTATTCTTGATCACGCGTGAGATGTAGTTTCGTATAGCCTACAGCCATAAAGTATGATTGGCGAAGAGTTGAAGCGAACAGCCTGCCGCCAAAGGCACGCCCGTTAAATTTGTACAGCTCCGAACAATTTTTTTTATTTTTTTTAATTTTTCTTCCTGATTATCAGCGAGGTCCAACGGGTACAACTTCAATCCAATAAATGTTGGACTTGATAGAGGTTTCATACTGATGTTTTTTTGTGTAGAAATTGTAAGCAACCCGGTTCTTTTCTCAAAAGATAGCAATAGGGTTGATTTAATAAAAAATAAAAAAAACGAAGTGCACATGTTTACAAACATCACCTGGACGGCCTACATCATTTTTATATCCATCCTCTTAGTTGCCTGGTATCTTGTAATAGTTGTTCGATTTTATTTAGGTGACTTGCAAATTCTTCTTTCACAAAAAGGAATATCTACTCGACGAATTACAGGGAATGCATTTCGATCTATACAGGATGAAGAATTAAGTAATGAACCGGAAGGTTCCGTAATTTCGGAAAAACAACAAACAGAACATCTGTTTGAAAAAGTAGAAATACTCTCTGAAAAAATCAAAGGCGCAGTTTCTGAGGCTTCAGAAAAAAAATATAATAAAGAGGAATTTTCCTTCTCACTCCAAATAATATTGAAAGCGTATCCTGAATTAAAAGGTTCGCCCTTTCAGGTTCCTATAAATAACCTGGTTATCTCAGAATGTGAAAAACAAGGTTTCATCCGCCTCAGTGCTGTAGAGCTTGAGATGTTGTGGATAGAGGTGTAGTTATGAGGCCGCCCTCCTTCCTCTCCGCCAATAGGCGGAGGGGTTAAAGGATGGGTGTCATTAAAAATGAATAGTGTTCAACTTTTAAATAATGTAATATGAAAATGTGGAAATGGAATTTTAAAAGGCTCTCCGATAAAAGGGGAATAACAGTCATGGTTATTATGTTCTTTATCACCATGAACATCGCTGCGTATGCGCAGGATGGAAATGCAGGGATTAATGCAGCTAATACTAAAGTGCGTGGTTATTTTGATTCTGGTACCAACCTGATGTATGCTGTCGGCGCATTGTTGGGATTGATCGGAGCAGTGAAGGTTTACCAGAAGTGGAATGCAGGCGATCAGGACACCGGCAAAGTTGCTGCAGCCTGGTTTGGTAGCTGCGTGTTTCTCGTTATCGTGGCAACGGTCATCAAATCTTTCTTTGGCGTTTAAACAAAATCACAATCTGAAGCTATGCAGGAAATTTTGATAAACAAACTACACAAGTACATTCTTGAAAATAATTTGGACTTAGTTATTGCTCTACAAGAGAAGGATAATGTGGACAGTTATCTAAAAGAAAAGGTGTCATCAATAGATGCTTTGTTAACTCAATTACTGATTGAAGATGTTCCAGGATACATTATTGCAGAACGTTGTATGGATACGCTCACGCAAGATCTGCGTCCATCCAAATTTAATTACCTGAATTCTGTTTTAGAAGAAGAATTTGAAAACAATTACTCAAGGCTTAAAAGAAATGGTACACTTTCTTATGAAGTGATTAACCTTATTGAATTATGCAATCCTGTCTTTGAAACAATAGGCTTTACTGAAGACAATGAAAATGACAGGCACCTGCGATATGCTATCACAGGTGCGATAGAAGGATATTTTGAAAAGCAGTGAAATGAATACGTGAAGTATGGCTTACAATCAACA
>JALYYM010000133.1 GCA_030946565.1 Bacteroidota bacterium
GATGGATGTTACAATTTTATATAAGAACTAAGCCCGATCTCCTTCCTAAATGGAAAGGAAAATAAGGCATCGCGTATTATGCTTTAATCTCAACATCAACACCTGATGGTAAGTCAAGTTTTGACAATGCATCAACAGTCCTTGAACTGCTGGTATAAATATCCAAAAGACGCTTATGCGTACACAATTGAAACTGCTCACGGGCTTTTTTATTCACGTGAGGTGAACGCAAAACAGTAAATATTTTTTTATGCGTAGGCAAAGGAATTGGGCCTGTAACTACTGCGCCTGTGCTGCGTACAGTCTTAACAATTTTCTCTGCTGATTTATCTACCAGGTTATGATCGTAAGACTGAAGTTTAATCCTGATTCTTTGAGACATATTTAAAGAACTTTTAAACCAAATTTATTTTGGGAGTGCGAAGGTAGGGGTATTCAATTTAACAGCAAAGAATAAATTGTAAATTTTCTTAAATAAATCAAAAGATTCGAAGCTACAGTGGCAGGGCTTATTTTAGAATAAAAAAAACTACTTTGATGCTTTTCTATGTCTAAATGTTTTGCGAGATAAGGAAATGAATCAGATAGTTTTCAACTGGAAAAACTTTGCTGCTTACGTTTTATTTATTTATTTATTTCTTCGGCTTTAATCACCTCTTTTGATTTATGAAGTGATTTTTTGGCGGAGCCAAGGCTGGAGTTAAATTCCGGAAGCATCTTTTGCAGAATATAGGGGATGATATCATTGTTATGTGCAAGGGCAGCCTGTTCAAGTTCTCCAAGTAACGAATTAAAGTCTTCAAATAATCCGCATGACTTTTTTGCTCTAAGTATTCGTGGGTGGTAAGTCTCGGCAAATTCTTCAGAATCTTTAAATAGTTCCTCATACATTTTTTCCCCAGGCCGCAGGCCGGAATATACTATTGGAATCTCATCAGGCTTCACACCGGCGAGTTGTATCATCTTCCTGGCGAGCTCGATTATTTTTACCGGTTCGCCCATATCGAATAATAAAATATCACCTGACTCGCCAATTTTTCCGGCTTCTAAAACCAACTTTGAAGCCTCAGGAATGGTCATGAAATACCTTGTAATATCAGGATGGGTAACAGTAACCGGCCCGCCTGCATTTATTTGTTTTTTAAAAGTAGCGACCACAGAACCCGCAGAACCCAACACATTACCGAATCGTGTGGTAATAAATTCTGTTCTTAAATTTGTTTGATCACTTAAAGATTGTATATAAATTTCAGAAATCCTTTTTGTAGCGCCCATCACATTAGTAGGATTGACAGCTTTATCTGTCGAGATCATTACAAATTTCTTCACGCCGTAGGCTAAAGCCATATCGGCCACCATCTTGCTGCCAAAAATATTTGTAAGAACGGCTTCGCTGGTAAATATCTCCATCAATGGAACATGCTTATACGCGGCAGCATGAAACACAAAATCCGGCCTGTTGTGTGAAAATATCTTTTTTAGCTTGGCTCCATCTCTTACAGAGGCAACTTCTATCTGAAGCTGCGATTTTACTCCTTTTCTTCTTAATTCAAATTCCAGGTCGAATAAGCCCGACTCTGCCTGGTCAAGAAGAATAAGCTTTTTAAAATCAAACTGCGTCAGTTGCCGGCAAATTTCACTGCCAATTGAGCCTGCAGCGCCAGTAACAAGCACCACCGTGTTTCGATATGTATCTTGTAACATACTATGCGGCAAACTTATTTCGTCTCTTTCAAGGAGTTCCTCAATGTTAAGTTCCTTTACTTGCTTCTTCTGAAATAAGCCACCAGACCATTGTTTGGCATGTGGAATTACATTGATCTTAATATTTAACGGTGCACAAATATCTGAGATGGCAATTTTTTTTTCAACCGTTAACTTATCTATAGCAATGTATAGTTGATTTACTTGTTTTAGTTTAAGGATTTTATCCAGATCCGCGCCGCCTGCATTGTGGATCGGTAGTCCTTCCAAATTTTTACCGATTTTGGAACCACTATCTTCAATAAATCCCAATACTGTGGTATGGTTTTTTACATCCTGTTCTAGCACCTTCTTTGTGATTTGGCCCATTGAGCCCGCTCCGTAAATAATCGCCCTGTTTATACTATTGGACTTTGGCTGTGCCCTGAAATAGATCTCTTTAACCAATAACCTGAATAGGACGAGGGTAAAAATAACGGTGAAAAAATTTATTATAAGTAAAGGCAGTGGGATAAATCCTTTAGTAATAGCGTTGTTGTCGACAGAATAAATGGCGAACCATATTGCAAGCTGGAGAGAAGCAAATTTTATTATCCTCAGAATATCGTTCGTCTCAGAATATCTTATTATGCCCCGGTATATAGGAAAGGCCAAAACGCAAAACAGGAACACACCTGCATTTATCAATACAGAGGGAATAAATTTTATTATACTTGGAAGATCGAATAAGAAATGCCGAATAAGAAAAAACGCAAAAATGAAGGAGAAAGTTATCAGGGTCAAATCGCAACAAAAAATAATCCAACGCGGGGCAAACCTATTTGTAAAATGTGTTTTTATCATATTAAATTGGAATTGCTATTCTTATGTATATTGTATTGTCAGGATTATATATAAAGAACCTTTAACGCACACAAATAAGTCAATATCTTCGATCCCGTTTATTAAAATTATTTAAAAGGGCTATGTCCAAGAAGCATACCATAACCTGAAAATCACTTTGAGGCTTTTAAAAATAGTTTCAAAAGTAAATCTTTTTTATAGAAAATGGATTTTGGGAATCTTGTTCATAAAACCGGCATTTTTTTTAATTCATCAGTTTTATAAACGCCAACACCTGAAGGAATATCCCAATTTTCCCTGGAAGATTTGGGTTGATGGTTTGCCAAATATCACCTCTATTTTGTGTGTTAATTAAATAAACATCACCTCCGCCCGTGTTTTCGTCTACAAAAGAATTTTTCAAAAGTTTTTCCGCCATCTACAGACCGGTAAATTCCGCGCTCTTCCTTTAAGCCATACGGATGACCGAGCACTGCCACAAAAATTCTATCGGGATATTTTTTTCAACAGCAATTTTAGGAATTTGCTGTCCATCACGCAAGCCAAGATGCGCCATATTTAACAGGCATCTATTGATTTATAAATTCCAGTGCCTGTTGAAAGATCTGGACGGTGTAATCCTTCGCCGCTGCCTGCATAGATAATATCAGGATCAGATTGAGCCACGCTTATGGTACCGATAGAGCCCGTGGGCTGGCCGTCAAAAATGGGAAACCACTTTCTTCGATAATTCATAGCTTTCCATACGCCGCCATTATTTACGCCCGTACAAAATACATTCGGCTGGTGCGGAACACCTGCGGCTCCAACGGTTCTGCCGCCACGGTAAAAGCCTATGCTCCGCAATTGCAAACTGTTGAATAAGGATGAATCAATGGGTTGTGAAGGTGATTGAAAAGAAACATTAGAAATGGAACGCACCTGCAAAGTATAATTTTTTTAAAAGGTGAATGTTATTGTGCAAACATTTTGAAAATAAAAAACCCGCAGGTTAGTGCGGGTATTTATGGAATATTTTTATTCCAGGGGTATTAATTTTTTAAGGGATATTTTGGATACGCCTTCTTAGGGCTGGTTTTCTTTAGATATATGGGTTGTTACAGGTATTGAAAAAAATTAGAAGTTGACTGACATCGGATTTTTTAGTTTTCATGGATTTGGAAACGGGCTCTTTTCAACGGATTTGGATGCTGGTACTTTTCAATGGATTTGGATATTCTGATTAATGTTTGTTGAACATCAATCAACTTCTGGTACAAAGATATAGCGCCAGTATGCCGGGCACAAGAGCAGTATTGCTTAATTATTATTGTATTGAAATTACGGAAGGTTATCGTAAATACACGTGTAGTTGAAAGCGGATTTAACGGAAAGCATTACAGGAGATTTTGCAACTATTTTGGTATTAGCTGTGTAGTCGTAAAGTTGGCTTCTAATAAAAGTTCAGAAATCTTATTTAATTTATAACTAAAGAACAACATGAATACAAACGATAAAAAAGAAGATATACTTTAGAAACTTAAATCAACTAATGACGTACAACTGATTGAAGAAGTATATGAATTATTATATCCAAACGAAGCTATTAAAAACATTGCTATAAATGAGTTGCCCACTGAGTTGCAAAATAAAATAACCCGTGCCTTAGATGACTTTCACAACGGCAGGTATATAACATATGAGCAGATGAAACAAAAAGTAGAACAGTGGCTTACCAGTTAGCATGGTCTGCAGGGGCAGAAAATGACTTCAAAAAAAATAGCCTTATACCTTAAAGACACCTGGTCTGATCAATCGGCAAAAAAATTTATAGCCCGTACGTATAGAAGGTTAGAGAAGCTTGCAGTGATGCCTAGGGCTGCACAATCTACATCTCAGCAATTGATCTACATGTATAAGCTCGATCGCAAAAATGTTTTATTTTTTTCTTTAGAAAGCAACTATCTTATCCTTTTAAGCATTTATCCATACAAAAAGAATATTACAAAAAGCAGGTATTATTAATATCCTATCTCGCAAAATCAAACAGCGTCGCTGTAAAAATCCCCCGCTCTCTCTTCTTAAAAATCGCTTTCCAGTTTCCATTATACCGCAATACAGCCGGTACAAGCAGATCGCCGACCTTTGTCATTTCCGTTTCCATTTCCACATTAAAATCATACACACCGGCATCATAGCTTAATGAATATTTGCGGGCAACTATATCGAAAGTTTTTTCATTGAACCAGGTTGTCATTTCGTCGATCACTACGCCGTTTTTTTTCCCATCTTTCACCTTCATCGAAAAAACATAGCAACTTGTATTATTGAAGTCGCGAAGATCAATATTCATATCATACTTATCAGCCATCGAGGGATCAAATATTTCCGTTTTGCCACTGATAAATGGCAGCCCGTTTATCTTACCGCCGGGATTGAAGAATAACATTTTCAATTGCTCTTTATGCTTTGCCATGCCGCTTAAGCCGCTTGTTGAAAACTCGTGTCCCTTTACAATATTATTTTCACCACATACAGAACCTCGCGTAAAAAAGAGGCCTGCGTACATGTCTGCCGTGTAATAATTAAAATTCCCTTTTTTATCATATATATCGCCGGAATGTGTTTCTTCAAGCACCTGCATTGTCCGGCACTTTCCTGTTCTCACCTGCCTGGTCTTGCTTTTTAAAGAAGCTGCAATTTGTTCATTTTTATCAAGCATCCTTATATCGTTCAAGGCAGTGTAGCCTATAATGTGAAGGTTTTTGAATGCTTTGTAAAATGTGGTATCATTTTTTACCCTTTCAATAAATGATTCAACATTGAGCTTGTTATTTATGACAATTTCTGAAAGGGTAATATAATTTTCTTTCACCTTTACGAGCGTGTCATTTTTATTTTGGGCAAAAGAAAAGTAAGAAAATTGCAAAAGAATACCTGTTGCAAAAAGTGTTTTTAGCATGCGCTAAATTAATCCTAAAAATGTTGGAGGAAATATAAAATGCAGGCTATTATTTTGCAAACGACATCCTGTAATCCACCGATATTTTTCCTTTGGAAATGTCCGCAAGTTTGCGCTTGAGCAAACTCTTTTTTAAAGGCTTCAGGTAATCGATGAAAAGCTTCCCATCTGTGTGATCATATTCATGAAGAATAACCCTTGCCGTTACACCCGAAAAAGTTTTGGTGTGTTCCATAAAGATGTCATCCAGAAAAGTAATATTGATCGTTTCTTTTCGCAAGATGTCTTCCCTGATTTTAGGAATGCTGAGGCAGCCTTCATTATAAGACCATTCTTCACCACCGGCAGAATTCATTTTAGCATTGATGAAAACACCT
>JALYYM010000149.1 GCA_030946565.1 Bacteroidota bacterium
AACAAATACGCCATTGCTGGAATTTATTTTTGCGCAGTCGTCATACTCTTTTTCAGGAAAGATATTTTTCCGGGCGCTATGATGGTTTTGGAAAGAATTATTATCGCTATAGTTTTTGGATTAATTATTCTTGAACAAAATTTTTCTGCTAACTCATTTTTTAAAATGTCATCGCTCAGGCGAATAAGCAAATGGGGTATTTATACTTATGGATTGTATTGTATTCATGTAATTGCTATCATCTTTGTGGAGCTCGCATTTAGAAAAGCAGGAATGAATTTGCAGAGCCCTTTAATAATTTTGGTATTAACTATCGTTGCATTTATCGCCTGTATGATACTGGCATTTATTTCTTATAACTTTTTCGAGAAAAAGTTTTTAAAGTTGAAAGACAGATTTGCTTTTATTGTAAAGAAGTGAAGCCCGGGAAAATGTTAGCTCATGGTTTTTGAAAGCGGTTCAGCATTTTTTGTATTCTCTTTTTGTTTTCTTTTGAAGTGATGGTTTACTTTTACCATTTACAGACTCAGCATATCTTTTATCCAATTCATTCTCTATCTCAAGAGTATATTCGAGCTTTAGAATTAGGTAGAATATTTGCTAAGAACGTAATAGAAGGAACTCGCAAATGTCAAATACAAACCGAGACGTTTTTGCGAAAAGTTTTCGAACAGAGAGTTTGTATTTGAAAGATGTTTCAGAAAACTTTGTGGCAATCTCCTTGGGATAAGAATGCTACTATTCCAAGGAAATTGCCACGCCGCCGCTAGTTTTATTAGAATTGTTACATTATTATGGCGGCTCGCAAAGACGTGACTTGGGCAAGCTCGCTTTGCCTGATGTGTTACGCGTGCTTGCTATTATTCTACCTAATTCTATCGAATTTTTTCATTTAAAAGAATTTATCCTTTATAAAAAAAGAGATAGTAATAATATTTGGAATTCCACATCGGAATATAATTTTTGAAAAAGTCTGAACGCTTAATTTTATTTAGATCAATTAATCTTATGGCGCAAACGGCCGGGCGATAAATGAAGAAATAGAGACACAAAAATCCAACAAACTGTGTACTGGTCAACAAATGATTGGATGTAGAAAAAGCTAATAAGCCTACGGGAAGAAAAATTGCAGCGTAAAAAAAGAAGAGACTTTTCATAATTCTTAAATATTTTTAGCGCCTAAAAGATATATTAAAGTTAAACAATTTGATATAAGGCCTGGCATTACAATCCCTAAACACAACGAGGTTGATAAAAAAAACCCGGCTAACTTTCGTCTCCGGGTAAATGAACATTTAATAGTACACACAACAACAAGGTAAAAAGCGCTTAGTTTAAACCACATAAAATATTATATCCTCAATCAGGTTTCTTCCCTTCCAAAAAAGTATTGATTGTGCTGATCTCCGCCTTATTATTTTCGTTGGACTTGACAGTGTAATTGCTGTAGAAGCTTTCAACATCAGCAATGGAATTGTGTAATTCCATATTGCGACGGAGGTAAGCTGGAACCGACTCAAACTCATTGTTAGGATCCGCAGCATTCACGTTGAAAGACAGGTTTCTCAACTTAGCAATGCGTTCCATAGCCCGGCGCTTTAGATCTTCTGTTTCGTCCACCATCGGCGGCTCCTCAACAGAAGGCATCATGATGGGCATTGTTTGGTGTACTTTCGGGTCTTCCTTTTCCTCCGCCACTTCATGGGACTCTTTCACCACCAACTGCATTTCAACTTCGGGCTCGTCTTCCTGATTTGAAATAACCAGCGGGGCAGGTTCCACAGATTTGGATTTCGAATTAGGCTTGTCCTCGGCATAAATTTGCGAAGGCTTTGCCAAATAACCGCCTGACGTTGGGGCGGCGCTAGCATCTTTATTTACAATATTTGTATTTGAACTTTTAACAAGGCCAGGGGCCTCAGCAGTCTTAGGTTGTTCCGGATTGGCTTTAAAAAGAATTGGATCAGGCGTCGAAGATAATGTGAAATGTATAATGCTTTCGGACGATTTATCAACAGTAATTTTCTCGTCATCCTTTCGTAATTGTACTGGTGACGGCGGTATTTCTACTATTTTAGGAGTCATTTCGGTTTCCTTTTCATCATCAAAAACAAATGAAACTACGTCTTCTTCTTTAAGTGTTTTAAACCCCTCTTGTTCTTTAATAACCTCCTCTTCAGGGATTTCACTTGTGACTACCTCTTCATTTTTATCTTCAAAAACAAATACAGGTTGTCGGTAATTCTTTTTTTCTTCTTCCGCTTTTAGCACCATTACTATCTTTTCATTTTCTTTCTTCTCTTCCTTTGGCACTTCTTTCTTTCTATCAAAAGGATCTTTGTGCTCGAAGCCTGTAGCAATTAAAGTAATACCAATTTTATTCTCTAAAGTATTATCATATCCTAACCCTAATATCACGTCTGTATCATCACCAGCCTGGCTTAACAGGTGATTTTGTATGGTCTCTACTTCATCCATAGTGAACTCACTGTCACCTTCCGCAGAATTAATATTTATCAAAATCCATTTGGCGCCACGAATATCATTGTCATTCAAAAGGGGTGAATTAAGTGCCTGCTCAATTGCTT
>JALYYM010000156.1 GCA_030946565.1 Bacteroidota bacterium
CCATTATCTCAACTGATTTCCAATTACACAACATCGCAAGATCCTTTTCAACTAAATCTTTTACCTCTCCAAACAAAACACGATAACGATATTTTGGCGTCCACACTATATGATAATCACATTTGTAAACAACATGAGATAGTTTTCTATATTTACTGGTTGCCATCTTCTAAAGTTATGGCATAGCCTTCAGAACATTACCACCGCCTAAGGCGGTGGATTTTTAAGTTATATTAAAGAAGTTTAATCTCCTTCGTTATGTATATCGCACTCACAGCCGCTGCTGGTTTTGCCGCCAGTAGTAGCGGTACTGTCTTCATGTTGCCCGTCCTGGTTTGTTTCAATTTGCTCCAAAATAAAACTGCCGCTATTCCCGAATTCGGCAAGGGTTTCAACATTAGCCGAAGTAATGAAGAAAGCACAAAAAGCGACGTTGTCTTTATTAAACCACGAGGTAACAATAGTTCCCGGGTATCTTAACGCAAATGAATCTTTAACGGCCTGGGGCACTGCATCCGCTGCTACCACAGGGCATAAGTTTTCTGCTTTTTCTTTATTGCCTTTTTCGCAGGCAGAGAAAATGAATGGGGCTGATACAAGCATCAGCATAAGGATTTTTTTCATAAATGTTTTTTAGGTTGAATAATGTAATTGAATGTGCGTCTTTATTAAACAGTGGTAAAACTGCACCGTTTAGTTGGGTAGCTACCAGAATAATTTCAATATTTTTTTTCGAAACATTTGTGCAATTGCACTTGTATGTGCCGGCAAACTTTGTTGGTCGCGATCAATACAGGAATGAAGAATATTACAGACGCACAGCTATCGCTCAGCACGGGCAAAGCCTTATCCAGGGCAGAAGCGTAGCCGTCATCTGAAACAATAAAAAATACTTTTTCGGGCAAATCTGTTTTACCATACATAAATGCTTTCAGTGTTTCCAATTTTACTAATTCATAATCCTTCTTGAATAAATTGCTTGTGTGTTTTTCAATCCGTGAAAGTCAATTATTATAGTGTTTTGTTGTACCAAATCAATTTTATAATAAGTCGGATTCATCCCTTTTGGTGACGGTAGTTTAAGAGGAAGCAGTCTCCTTTTAATTATCATTAAGGCAAGTCCTCACCCCAGGCCTAAAACCTATTGCCAAAGCTAAAATTAAATATGTGATAATGCTGTCAGGCATTTTTTATAACTGCATTTTAAAGCCAACGGATGAACCAAAAGTTGTTGGATAGGATTTTACAGTTGTATTTTTATTGATCGGGACTAATGCGAATCGCAGCGTGGGAGCAAAGGTGATTGCTGTTTTTTTGCCTAGCCGAAAATCAATACCAAGCCCTGCCAGGCCTGTATAATACACCTTTTTTAAACCCTGGATATTATCAGCCGTTTCGGTTGAGTTATCCAAACCTTTTTCAACCGTCGTTACTATCTTTCCTTTAGTTAAAAAATTAACGGATGCTCCCGCCCTTGCGCTAAAAATAAATTTGCCTTCAGCAACGCTATATACCGCAGCCAACGGAATGCCAATGTACCGCAACAAGTGTGAAGAGGTAACGGCATAAAGACTATCGCCAACTCCCGGGTTGGCGCTGTAGGCTGGTAAAATAAATCCATAACCGGAAGAAGTGTTTATGCGGTACTTTACGTTACCGGTATTATCCGGCTGAGCATATATTATTTCCGGGTCGGTGGTAATATTTGTGTTCGATAATGTTATGCCGGATTGCAAACTCCAGTGATTGTTTATCTTATAATCAATCAATGCACCATAGGTGGATGAAAATCCATGTTTCTCTTCTTGTTCTATATCATTTGCGTTTCCAGATTGGTTATTAATGTTATCGTCTTGTAAATGATACCAGGCAATATCAGGTGAGAAGAAGGGCGTGATTGCAATAGGAGATAACCTTTTTGATCCTTTCCTTTTTCTGGTTACAACATTGTTATTAAGGATATCAAAAGTGTTTATTTTCAAAGCCAGCAACGGTGGTAAATTTTTATTTATTTCAATTAAGCAACCTGGTTCAAAAATGCTATTTTCAATTGATCTGTTTTTCAGGCTTTCTGAAAATGAACTTTTAGCAATGACCGGCTCGCCTTTAGTCCGTGCATTTGATTCTTGGTGGTAAGCAGTGATTGCATTTTTCGTTTTATAAAATGTTTTAGAGGTAAGCCTTCTTTTTTTTGAGGCGTTAGAAATGATCTCAACTTTTGGAAGATTATTTTGTGCGTTTATTTTTGTAAGGGTATTTTGATCTTGCGAAAGACTATTGTGTGAGGGCGCTTCTTTTTCGTTGTTACCTGATTTTTGGATTTTGCTACCCCGGGGGGAATTTTGCTCATCGCCTTCGGCTGTGTTATATGTACCTACCGGTTCAGCAGGTACGCCAGGCATCTTACGGCCCTTCACATCAGTCGCCTTGCCGATGCTCCGCTTTGAATCCCATTGATGCTGGCGACCTGGCGTATCGTTTTTTGCAGGACTATGGCTATGATAAATTCTATTCATTTCATAGATGGAGACTCCAAGCAAAAGCAATAAAAGAATCGCAAGCCTTTTTATATTGATATATTTTTTGTTTATGCTAATTATGTTATCCTTATCCAGCCGTTTCTCTACTCCATCCCACACATTTTGTGAGGGCATTTCTTCATCATCATCGAGCGCTGAATGAAATAACTCTTCTATGTTGTGTAGATCTTCATCCATATATTAATAGTTTTTGGCGATTTTTAAACTGTTAGTAACTGCCTTCTGCAATATCTGTTTAGCATCAAAGAAATTAGATTTTGATGTGCCTTCAGATATACCTAACTCGCTGGCAAT
>JALYYM010000221.1 GCA_030946565.1 Bacteroidota bacterium
ATAAAGCGGCTATCATCCGATCAACTATTTGCTGATCTTTCAAAAAATGTTGCCCGAGTGATTTCTTTAGTGTGTACATGCAGGTTGCAAATTACCAATAAGTTCAACCATAGCTTTTAATAAAAAAACCTCTTCATAATGAAAAGGCTTTTTCTGTATTTATCAAAAAAAAAAATTATTTGATAATGGCAAGCTTGCTGTTGATAATTTCATCATTCAATAACACCTGTACATTGTATATGCCTCCGCCAAACCTGGGAAGATTATTTAATTTTATAAAATTATCCCCCTTCACTAATTTTTCACGTTTTATGAAAATAATTCTTCCTGTATTGTCTATCATTTTTATTACCGCATCACCTTCTTTTTCTGATTGAATTTTAACCGTAGTATTTTCAGTCGCAGGGTTAGGCATTAAAGTTACAAACGATCTTATGTGATTTGGCTTTACGGCAATAACATTACTTGCAGTTTGCTCGCCATTTTTACCAATCACATACAGGCGATAATATATCGCGTTCGACATTACTGATCTGATATCATCTGTGATAGAAAAAGTTTGCAACTCTTTGGATTGAATCAAAACAGGCACAGTGCCTGCAAGCTTGTAAGATTGATTATCGGTACTGCGATATATCTCAAACCTTTCAACATCGCCTGGTAAAATCACATGCCAGTTTAGTTGAACCTCGCTGCTGCTTTTATATAAACCTTTAAAATCAATCGCACCGGCAGACAACACATTGCATGCAACAAACACGGTTACCGATTGGCAAACAGTATTATTACAATCACCTTCGGCCCTCACATAATAATTAGTAGTAACAGAAGGAGTAACAGTGATAGTTGTGCCTGTACCTATGTAAGTGTTACCACAGCCGCCCGTGTACCATTTCCATGTAGCATTTGTGCCCAGTGATCCGCCAACGACGGTGAGGTCAACGGGGTATCCGGGGCATGTGGCAGCCTGGCTTCTGTTTATAGAAGTAGGAGCAACTGAAGAAGATTTTGCGGTAAGTAAAAGTCCTGGCGAAGTGTACCGGCAACTTGCGGTTGCTATATTACCTTGTGCTGCAACTATAAGCCGATAATATTTACCGGCATCTGAATTTGTTACCGGGTTGATGGTATAAGTCCCGGAAGTTGCACCTGCAATATCACTCCAGGTTGTGTTATTAGTACTTATCTGCCATTGGTAATCTTTAGCGCCCGGCACTACCAGCGTGTCAGATAAATTTCCACTAAAAACAGTTGCACTTCCAATGCAGCCTGCCGTGATAGGATTTACGACGGCCGTCGGTAAAGGATCGCAAAGCCCAAAGCGTATGTCGTCAATAGCGAGGTCATTACCACAGCCTCCGGGGCCGGCATTTATTATTTCAAAAATAATGTTGGAATAACCAGAAGGCATTACCCATTTTATTCCTAAAAAGCCCCAGGAAGTACTGGTGATATCTGCTGTAGTATATTGCGTAATTACCAACCCGGTGAATTGATCTCTAACTCTTATCAGGAGTTTAGGATATTTGAATCCGCCAAATCCATTACACAAGGTTTGATAGCTTGCATTGCCAATAAATGAAGCCCAAAAAGAAAAGGAATATTGCTGGCCCGGGCATATAATAGGCAGTGTGCCGCTGTATATAACGCCAGCCGTAGCATCTGCATTTATCAACATCATGCGCCCATTAACCCCGCCTGTGTGGTCGGTAAGATTTATCCAATTGGAAGCATCTCCATTTTGTGCATTGTCAGTAATAGTAAATTTATTAATGCCAACCGGCGCAGCGTTAGTACCGGTGTAGGTGGAAGTACCGGAACCTGGGAAGGTTGATGACAAGCCGGTACCTGATCCAAAGTCTTCCGAATACAGCACGGAATTAATGGCTGCGCATGGCGGAGTGAATGGTGTAATAGCAATGAGGAATGGCGTTGGCTGGCCTTCTCCCACATCGTCCGGCTTATCATTTTGATTGAGGTCTGGTGTTGGGCCGTTTGTAGAAGAATCTCTTAATGCGATATTATTAAAACCATTTCCTGTAGCAATAGCGCTGTTGTTATAAATAATGCCCGGCAGAATATTAGACAATGTGCAGGAAATACGAACCGTAAAATTATTATTAGCAACAGGGAAGTTTGGAACAGATTGCCCCGCCGCTAAAAGATTTAAGTTGCTATTCCCGTTGTATGTAGGATCCAGCGTAACGCCGGCAGCATTACTGATAAGCGTGGCCGTTACATTGGATAAGTTTGCCGCGCCATTTACTGAAGTAAGATCATCTGTAAGCTGCACATTGGTAAGGGGAACGTTTCCATAATTTTGCACATACACATCATACACTACATCGTATTGCTTGGGTGTACCGGTAGGCGTGACTGACACCAATTGTTTTGCTGCTCCTATGCCTGAATTGATCTGCGTCATGTCCACGGCATAAATGCCTTTACTGCCTGGAAAAGTATAAGTAACGTTTGCGGAATCGCCGGTGATAGGATCGAGTTTAGAGTAGAGGCAACCAACTGAATAGCTGGAAAGCAAATCGCCATCTGCATAAGCGAGGCCAACCAGATCTGAAGCTCCCGCAGGTTTTTTAACTGTATCTATATAAGTGCACGTAATATGATGGCTGGGGCTACCATAGCTTTTATAGTCCGGGGTGAAAAGTTTATTATCAACTACATAATACATTTGGCCGGAAGGCGTCATGGTGATATCTCCGGAATTGGCTGTATATAATTTTGCCCCACCTGTAAGATCCATTGTATCTTTTTGTCCTAATACACCCGTGTTAAAATCAACTGAGCTTAGGTATGCGTCCAATGAGCCGGTAAGTGGATTAATTGATGGGGAAAAATCCATTTGCCAGGCTTTGCCGCTGGCGTCAAAAGTAATTCCTATCACTCCTGAGTTAAAAGTGCGCAAGGTATCCAAGGGTGTTGATGGGCAAGCGTATGGGCTCCATCTCCATATATAGGTTTTCCAGGGGTTGCTGTAAAAATCCACTAACTGGTAATAGAAAAGCCCGTCGGCGGGGTTAAAAGCTATGCCAGCGGCATTGATTGAAAAACCTCTTGGCGTAAGCGAGGGTAAACAACCAGTGGGTGAAGAAGAATTGGATAGGTTAGGTGAGCTGTAATTATAATAATAAAGTGAATCAACGCCGCTTCCGCAGTTATTTCTCCCTATACTTACTGGTAAGCTGAACGTAGCCGTTTGCGCCGATACCATTTCGCAATGCAAACATGTAAGCATTACTAAGATGAAAAATAAAAATGATTTCATATTAACCGGGGTTACATCATAATATCATTGCCTGCTTTGCTTAGCGCTGAATTATTAATTTCTTATTTTGAAGTAATTCATTGTTTTTAAATAATTGTACTTCGTATAAACCGTTAGAAAGGTTGTTCAGATTCAATTGCAAATAATTAGTGTTTGTTGATGAATTTAAAACGATCCTTCCTGCGGAATTCAGAACATGTATAACGACAGGCTCCTTGTGAATATTGTCGAAACTAATGTTGGTAAAGCCGCCGGCTGGGTTTGGGCTAAGGGTTAAGCCTATGGCTTTTAGCCCGTCAAGCTTTACAATTTTTGAGAACGTTCCACTTCCGGCGCCTATCTCCGCTTTGTAAAAAAAAGCATCACCTGAAATAGTGGGATCAGTAAATGAATATGCAGATTGTTGACCTGAATTTGGAGATATAATCATTTCACCCAGCGGCGAAAAATTAATTCCATCTGCGCTTCTCCAAATGAATGCTCTGTTTATTTGCAGGTCTTTGACAACATTCAATATTAGCTGGTTTCCATCTTTTACTTTCTTTCCGGTAAAATTTAAAATCTTCACCGCCAGTATATTTGAGTTAGTAGTATACCCGGTAGAGAGCGTCCTTGCGCTATCATCGTATATCACAGTTACCGGATCGAATGATAATGGGTAGGTTAATAAATTGCCACCTACCGGTGCACTCAATCCATTACCTGCGTAAGAAAGATTGCCTCCGCCCCAGTCAAAAAAAGCAATGGTGGTATCCTGTGCCGGTGTAGCGCCTTTTACATGCAATACTACGGGGGCATGAAAATAGGATACATTGGAGCCGGTAGTCCGCATTTGAGAATTAACAGAAACCGTCAATATTTTTGATGAAGGGACGAACCAGTTTATAGAATATTTTGGATGGCCCAGGCCACCCACGGCTGTTGCACCAGGCCCGGAACCGCCAATATAGTCTTTGAAAAATTGTGAAATATCAGTGCCGAGAATTTCATTGAAATAATTCTTAAGGGTATCTGTGGTAGCCGATTGTAATGCCCGGTTACTCTGATAATTTTTCAGTGCCTGGAAGTATTTTGCATCGCCACAAAGGGTTCTTAGCATAGAAGCTGCCATCGCTCCTCTTTTGTAAATCGTAGTCCCATAATTGCTGCCCCATATACCCACAGTTGTAGCTGCGTTCGCATCCGGTATCCAGGCGCTATGCGTTGAATCGTTAAGCGCTTCATTTTTTATGCTGTTCCTGGTATTATATGGATTGATGCCAAGCGAAGGAACCAACTCTCCCACAAGCGCTTCACTGTATTGGGCAAAACCTTCCGCCAGCCATAGGTCGTTCCAGGTGGAAAAACTCACATTGTCGCCAAACCACTGATGCATTAATTCATGGGCAAGCGTACTAAGATTATTGAGCTGGCTAATTGCAATGCAAGAAGACGTTTGGTGTTCTATTCCTCCTGCATTTACTAACCCATCATAGTATCCATGCTTTTCTTTTTTAAAAGGATAATCGCCAAACTTTTGACTGTAAGCCGATAACACGAGATTCATTTTATCGAGAGCAGTAAGATTGGTATTGTATTGCGCCGTGGTTCTTCCTGCAAGTAAATAATAAATGATGGGCACATTCGTACCATTGATATCTACTGTGCCCCTATAATAGCGGTTAAATCGTCCAACTGATATCCCAACTAAATATGAGGCAATAGGATAATTACTATGGTAAGTAAATGTGCGGCTGTTACCAACGATCGCAGAATCAATCAACATTCCATTGGCAATTCCCCAAAAAGTATCTGCCGCTGCCGGGTAAGCCCACGGTACATTCAATTTAATTTCAAGCGTATCAATTTTATCCTGCATATCTGCCTTACATGGAAACCAGTCACGGTCTTCATAAGACTCAGAAACAGACATGATATAATTTCCACCGGCAGAGGATAATTGCTTTAGCCCCTCAGGATAGCCGGGAGGAGAGGCGGGAGGTACACCCTGGTAATAAACAGTAACAGAATCCAATGTATTTATTGCCAGCGATACGCCGAGGTCAATGCTTAAAATATTTAAAGCAAGGCTATAATTTCCGGTGGGCAATTTCGCGTTTTCATAATAAACTGAATCAACAGTAAACGCATTGTGGAGATCAAAAGTAATAGCGCTCACATTATTTTGTATAGTGAGAAAATTTGTCTGCACACTTCCTTTTAAGTACAGCGCAGAATCAGGGTTTATTCTGAACCACATCTTTTGATACTTAACGTCGTAGTTGGCGCCGGTACCACTGTGCCCCGTAGTATTAATGCCTGCCGGAGATTCGGGTGACGGAAAATTAGTTTGGCTGAATAAATTTATGTTACAGGTGAACACCAGCATTGTAAATGCGAAATGCTTCTTCATCGGATGATTAATTTTATCAATTTCTATAGGTATGAGAAAAAAATAAAAACGTGTAAACATCCGAAAAATTGTAAACAGGCTTTTTTTCTATACTGGGCCAGATCATTTACTACATAGAAGCGGCAGCTTTGTGGCTATAAAATAACTCTATAAATTCTCTAACTAATTTTATCAAAACACAAAGCCTTATTTTTATTTCTCATCTATCATGATCCACTCTACAAAAGGAATTGTACTGCGTACGATAAAATATGGCGAGACGTCAGTTATTGCCAGCATATTTACAGAGCTTTTCGGCGTGCAATCCTATATAGTGAATGGCGTGCGAACGCAAAGCAAAAATCCTAAAGCCCAGCTTTTTCAACCCTCTTCCCTGCTGGAGATGCAGGTTTATCATAGCGACCTGAAAAATTTACAACGCATCAAAGAAATGAAATGGCTTTACCTGTATAAAAATATTTTAAGCGATGTACCGAAAAATGGCGTTGCTCTTTACATGGTTGAGCTTTTATATAAATGCCTGAAGCAACCTGAAGCAAATGAAGATCTTTTCAATTTTTGCGAAGATGCTTTTCTTGAACTCGATATTTGTAAAACAGAAATAGCCGCAAATTTTCCGGTTTTTTTTTCCATGCAACTTGCTCATTTTTTCGGCTTTGGTTTAATGGACAATTATTCAATTCGCAACAACATTTTTAATCTGCAGGAAGGGAATTTTGCAAGCAAAGACAAAGCGCAGGATGATATAGTGAATGCAGATGTAAGCAAACACATTTCTGAACTTCTAAAAGCCCGGCGTCCATCTGATCTTGCTGAAATAAAATTGAACAAGAATATTCGCAGGATGATTTTATCTGTTATGGAAACATACTATGCTTATCATATTTCTGAATTTGGTAAGATGAAAACATTGCCTGTGCTTCAGGAGATATTAAGTTAAGTGCAAGAAGAAGATACTAGTGTTCGACTACCCGTAACCGTAAGTGTGATGCGTCGTCGATTTCATTGATCTTTTAGTTTCGGAAAATTTCGTCTGTCGTCGAAATGACGGGAAGGTTAGTGCATTGGTAGAGATGTCTTTTCGAAGGAATGCGTGGGTGTTGTGTTGCAGCCACGACTAAGAAATCTCCGGAAATTTAAATAGCTTAAATTTCTTTTTCCTTTTTTATATTTCTTGAAATTGTTTGTCGCAAGGCACTAAATCATAGTAACCTTCTTGCAGTTGAACTTACGTTAATTACTCCTTCTTCCACGTTTTCGATAAGGACAATCCCTGGCTTCTTTCCTGGTTCAAAACTTCCGAGCATATTATTCATTTGCAAAGCAGTTGCACCATTCAATGTTGCCCAGGACAATAGTGTTTCAATTTTTATTGAAGGAAAATTTTTAGAAATTGTTTTTATCTCTTCCATTATACTTAACTGATGATTAGAGGCAAGGCTGTCTGTCCCTAAAATTATATTCACGTTATTGTGCAGCAGAAGATCAACAGGAGGCAATGTGTTTTCAATATACATATTTGCGTTGGGGCATAAGCAGAATGATACAAGCTGATCCGACGACTTTGTTGTGTTTATAAAATCAATATCGTCCTGCTTTATAAAAGTATTATGAACCATGATAACAGAGGATGCAGATAATAATTTATTAAAATAAGAAGGCACACTGCCTGTACCGGGTGGCTTATAAAATGCATTATCAATTTTCATCATCTCATACATTTTAGCCAACTCACCTTTGCCTTTTAAAAAGAATTCATCTTCATAAATTGTTTCCTGGTTGTGGATGGTTACAATTCTCCCCGAAAAAAATGGGGTAATTTTTTCCCATAAATCCTCGGAAACGGAATAAGGTGCATGAGGAACGATGGAAGCGTATTTTTCTTTTTCAAAATATTTCTCATAAATAATCCTGCTTCGCTCAAATCGTTCCGACGCCACTTGCGGGTTCCATCCACTGGCTTCAATAAAATTGTAGTATTGGATTTCCTGGTTGTGTTTTATTAAAGCCGATATTACATTATTACAGATATCACCTACGGCCACTATTCCTTTTTGAATCATTTCATCCTGCGCAATTTTCATTGCTTCCAAAATTGTTTCTTCAGGGAAATGGCGCTCAGTCACGACTTTGTAAACAAAATCAATAAGGCCGGTTCGCTCAGGAATTTTATTTTTTAGATGTGATAACTCAAGATGGCAGTGCGCATTTATAAAACCGGGCGATAAAATTCCTTCCGAAATTTCAACATCTTCTCCGGCATCTTCAACGCTTACGATAGAGGCAATTTTTCCGGTAGTGTCCGTAATCAGTACAGAATTCTTCAACAAATCAGTTCCGGTAAACAGTAGATCAGCCTTAAATTTTCGATAAGTCATGTAAAAGTTAATAGGTTAATTTTGCAGCCCGTGCGAAGATATGCCGTGTTCATTCATTGATGATGACAACTGTCAAAAGTGATAAATTACGGATTTCAAAATAATATAATATGCTTGATAAACTTGAAGCAATAAAGGCAAGATTTGATGAATTGGGTGTAGCCCTTTCAAACCCTGAAATAGTAAATGATAACAGTAAGTATCGCCAGTTAAGTAAAGAATACCGCAGCCTGGAAAAGATTGTAGATGCAAGAAATTTATATGCGAAAGTACTTGACGATATTGATTTTAATAAAGAAATGCTGAACAGTGATGATGACGAAATGAGGGAGCTTGCAAAAGAAGAATCGCCTTCTTTGCTGGAGAAAAAAGATGCTTATGAAAGGCAGATACGCAATATGCTTATCCCAAAAGATCCGCAAGATGAGAAGAACGCTATCATAGAAATAAGAGCCGGTACTGGTGGTGATGAAGCCTCTTTATTTGCTGGGGATCTCATGAGAATGTATTTAAAGTTTTGTGAGCAAAAAGGATGGAAGACCGCATTGCTAAGTGAAAGTGAAGGAACAGTAGGAGGATATAAAGAGGTACAAATAGAAGTAACCGGAGAAGACGTGTATGGCATACTTAAATTTGAAAGTGGCGTGCATCGTGTACAGAGAGTGCCGGATACTGAAGGCAGTGGCAGGGTGCACACCAGTGCTGCCACAGTAGCAGTAATGCCTGAAGCGGAAGAAGTAGATGTGGAAGTAAAGGATAGCGATGTAAAGATGGAGACCGCACGCAGTGGTGGAGCAGGCGGGCAGAACGTAAATAAAGTGGAAACCAAAGTAATGCTCACGCACCTCGCAACAGGCCTCGTGGTAGTTTGTCAAACGGAAAGAAGCCAACTTGGTAACCGGGAGAAAGCCATGCAAATGATCCGCACGAAATTATATGAAGAAGAAGTGCGGAAGCAGGAAGAAGAAATTTCGCGGCATCGCAAAAGCCTGGTGAGCTCCGGTGACCGCTCAGCTAAAATAAGGACCTATAATTTTCCGCAGGGAAGAGTAACCGACCACCGGATAGGCCTTACAGTTTACAATCTTGATAATGTACTAAACGGGGAATTACAGGAATTTATTGACGCACTTCAATTTGCAGAAAATTCTGAAAAACTTACTAATCAATAATTCTTAAAAGATAGAGCCGCCAGAATATAGTTATAACAAACTTGAAATACTTTGTTACAGGTTCCTTAACACAATTAATAATAATTTTGGCATGTGATTTGAAATATCTATATCAATTAGATTTAAAAGTCAATTTTCTCATAAGCAGTTAGTTTTGGTAAACGGCCCCTGTTTCTACAGGGGCCTTTCTTTTGCCTTGCATTATTGAAATGAAAATAGAAAAGTTAAAGAATATAAAATAAGCCGGAAGTGCATATAACTTTGCGTTGATTAAAGAATAGAATTCACAGCCAAATGCCTGATAAGACTTCCCAGATATTTCAAACCGCCAAGCCAACCCGATGGAAAAGCGTGCAATGGACCACACGCATTCTTGCGATGATCGGAATTTTCTTTTTTGTAGTGTTGGGTATTGCATTGTATAGCGGCTCACTGCCCAATCTTCCCAATATGCAGGCAAAGGCAAAAGAATATGAAACAAGCCTTGACCCCTCCAATCCATTAATTTTAAAGAACGCCCAAAACCAACGGTATAAAGGCTTTAAAGATTTCCTGTTCAAAAAATTAAAATCTGACTCCCTAAAAAACCTGAAGACGAATCATGCTTCTAAAGCTAATTCACTTTCGTTAATAAGGGCTGCATTTTATACACCATGGACCGGAAATACCTCTTATCCTGACCTCAAAAAAAATGCTTCTAAACTTAATACAATATTTCCCGAATGGTTTTTTATTGATACGGTAACTTATCGCCTGCAAACAAGGATTGATAGTGCCGGGCTTGCATTAATGAAGCAGAAGCAACTTCGAATAATACCCATGCTTTCCAATTTCAGATCGCAGGCGGTTGGCTTTGATGGAAAATTGCTTCATAAAATATTAAGCGACTCTGTGCTAGAAAATAACTTGATTCAACAAGTAACCGACACGCTTTCTTACTATAAATTAAATGGAATTAATATAGACTTTGAAGAGCTGATCGAAAAAACAAATGAACCCCTTACGACATTTCAAAAAAAATTATACAAGGCGCTTCATGAAAGGAATTTATTAGTAAGCATGGATCTGGAGCCAAAGAATAACGACTATGATTACACGAAGCTATCAGACTATAATGATTACATAGTTTTAATGGCTTATGATCAGTTTAATAATTCTACAGGGCCAGGTCCTATAAGTGCACAGAAATGGATTGAAGATGCTATATCATGGACCGCGCAAAGAATTGATCCTTCAAAAATAATTCTTGGGATTGGAGGCTTTGGGTACGACTGGGCAAATGGAAAATACGATCAGGCCTACACTTACAATGATGCGATCAATAAAGCTAAATCCATCAATGCAAAAATTGTTTATGATAATGATTCTTACAATCTGCATTTCAATTATGCGTCTGAGGAAGAAGTAGATTCCGCTATTGATAAAACTAATCATGAAGTGTGGTTCACTGATGCAGCAACTACTTTTAATATCCTTCGGTTTAGTGATGAATTTCCTACTGCCGGTACTGCATTGTGGAGGCTCGGTAGCGAAGATCAAAGAATGTGGAAATATTATAATCGAAATCTGAATAATGGTTCACTACAAAAAACACCTTTTGATTTTGATTCACTCAAAACGATTCCTGTTATTCCAGACAATGTTGGCTTCGAAGGAGAAGGTGAGGTTTTGGATATCATGTATTCGCCTCAGCCCGGAAAAATAAACCTGGAAATTGATAGCTCTGATAATTTAATCGCAGAGCAAAATTATCTTCAGCTACCTTCCGGGTATGTAATAAGAAAATTTGCTGAAGATACTGTTGAGGGAAAAGGGCATAAGCTTATTCTCACTTTCGATGATGGGCCAAGCGCAGCTTTTACCCCAAAAATTCTTGATATTTTAGAAAGAGAAAAAGTACCCGCTACTTTTTTTGTTGTGGGCATACAGGCAGAACAAAATATTCCCATTCTGCAAAGAATTTATAAGGATGGTTTTGAAATCGGGAACCATACTTTTACCCACCACAATATTGCTGACATGAGCATGCAGCGGGCGGCGCTTGAAATGAAGCTCACCCGTTTGCTTATTGAAAGTATTACCGGCCATTCCACCATTTTATTCAGGGCGCCTTACAATGCTGACTCGCAGCCACAAACCTTTGAAGAACTGGCTCCCATCGAAAGAAGCCGCAGCGAAAATTATTTAACCATCAATGAAAGTATTGATCCCAATGATTGGGCGCCGGGTGTGAGCGCTGATAGTATTGTGGCACGCGTAATAAGGCAGGAAGCAGACGGGAATGCAAGTATTATTCTATTACATGATGCAGGTGGAGAAACGCGGCAAGCCACTGTTGAAGCGCTTCCGCGGATCATCGATTATTTTAAGAAGCGCGGCTTTGTGTTTACTACAGTTGCAGATCTTATGGGCAAAACAAAAGATGAAGTGATGCCAAGGGTTGCCTCCTCGCGTGACGGGTGGACAAGAAAGTTTAATTTTTTCCTTGCCGAGGCAGGTTACTGGAGCGGGCAAATTTTATTTTCTCTCTTCATCATTGGCATTCTTTTATCCGTAGGACGCATAATATTGATGGCAGTACTTGCGAGCATTCAAAAAAATAAAGAAACTAAATCAGGTTTAAAAACACTACCTGCTTTTTTAGTTGGAGAAAAAAATACATGGCCTTTGGTAAGTATAATTGTGCCCGCTTACAATGAAGAAATAAATGCCGGGCGAACAATACACAGCTTGCTTGCACAGGATTATCCTCAACTGGAAATTATTTTTGTTGACGATGGCAGTAAAGATCAAACTTATAAAAAGACATCTGCCAGTTTTGCATCTAATCCCAGGGTACAGGTGTACACGAAAACAAATGGTGGTAAGGCATCAGCTTTGAATTTTGGCATTCAGAAATCCAACGCTGAGTTTGTTGTATGTATTGATGCGGACACACAACTTAAAACAGATGCCGTTACCGAGTTGATGAAAAAATTTGACCAGGAAAATGTAGCCGCCGTGGCCGGGAATGTAAAAGTCGGCAACCAGGTAAATATGATTACCCGCTGGCAAAGTATTGAATACATTACTTCTCAAAATTTTGACCGGCGGGCATTTGATCTTTTAAATTGTATTACCGTAATCCCAGGCGCCATTGGCGCCTTTAAGAGAGATGCCATACTTGTATCCGGTGGATTTACTACAGATACACTTGCGGAAGATTGTGACCTTACGATGCGGCTTCATCGCAATGGATATGAAATAAGAAATTGTACAAGCGCTGTTTCTTATACTGAAGCCCCGGAAACTTTCAGACAATTTTTGAAGCAAAGATTCAGGTGGAGCTTCGGAGTAATGCAATGTTTTTGGAAACATCGTGACACAGTTTTCAATCCCAGGTACAAAAATTTTGGGATGGTGGCGATGCCAAATATTTTGATCTACCAGATGATTTTGCCCATACTTGCACCGTTAGCAGATCTTATTCTTTTGCTTAGTTTAATTGCAGCTTCTTTCGGGATAATTGTGGCGAGCATACCACACATCATTTTATACTACATCATTTTCAGCTTTATTGATATAGCAGGCGCAGCCCTTGCCTTTGCTTATGAAAAAGAAAATTTTACTAAGCTTTTATGGATGATCCCACAACGCCTAATTTACCGCCAGTTAATGTATTATATTCTTATCAAATCTTTTAATAAAGCTATTAAAGGTGAAATGCAAGGCTGGGGCGTATTGAAGCGGACAGGCAGCGTAAAGGAAGTTGTAGCTGCTGAATAGCGACTCGTGCCATATTTTTAGTACGAAATTTACCTGTTGCAACCTTCGAACTATTTGATTTTTGTTTTGTAATATTATACTTCTGCCTCTATCATTCAATCTACAATGTTGCTCATGAATTTTCAAAATAAAACAGTTCTTATAACAGGCGCTTCCAGGGGTATTGGAAAAGCTATTGCCGTGAAGCTTGCTGGTGAAGGTGCAAATATTATTATCGCTGCAAAGTCAATCGAAGAAAATCCAAAACTTGGTGGTACGATTTTCAGTGCTGCTAAAGAAATAGAAGATGCAGGTGGAAAAGCCTTACCTGTACAGTGTGATATTCGTTTTGAGGACCAGATAAATAATGTCATAGAAATGGGAGTCGCTGCATTTGGCGGCATTGATATTCTTATAAACAATGCTTCGGCCATCTCACTTTCTAAAACTGAACAAACAGAAAGCAAAGCTTTTGCTTTAATGCATGATATAAATGTAAAAGGAACTTTTTTTGTGAGCAAGGCATGCATCCCACATCTAAAAAACGGTAGTAATCCCCACATACTGAATCTCTCACCGCCTATTAACCTTGACAAAAAATGGTTTACTAACCATCTCGCCTACACTATGAGCAAATATGATATGACCATGATCGCTTTGGGATTAGCCGGTGAATTAAAAAAATATAAAATTGCTGCGAACACCTTATGGCCAAGAACAACCATCGCTACTGCTGCTGTAAAAAATTTATTAGGTGGCGAAACGCTTATAAATATGAGCCGCACAACAGAAATAATTGCTGATGCCGCCTATTATATTTTAAGCAAACCCTCAACCGAATGCACAGGTAATTGCTTTATAGATGAAGAGGTTTTGGCGGCAGAAGGCATTACGGATCTTGAAAAATATTCAGTTGTGCCTGGCGGTAAACTTTATACTGATCTTTTTTTGTGATATTAATTGTCTTTTTGATTCCGTTCGATTTCCTAAACTTTGGAAAGCCCATTTAAACTCTCGGAAAGCCCACTTTATTTAAACTTTTGGAAAGCTTTTTACAGCATATAATTTATAAGGAGTCTGCTAAGCTTTCCAAAAGTTCTGTAAGTAAGAATTTTATTCTCTGGAAAGATACCTAATCACGTAGACCGCTAAGCTTTCCAAAAGCTTCTCA
>JALYYM010000238.1 GCA_030946565.1 Bacteroidota bacterium
CTTTTATCTCAAAAACACAACTGATTGACCATTACATAAAAACTTTGGGAGCATTTCATTTCGGTGGACGAGTGATGATTATGGACACCCAAGTTGCATTAAAACTAATTGACAAATATTTTAAAAATCAGGAATAATGAAACATACGAAAAATGAACTTGACGTTGACTTTATTGGTGGCTTAGGACCATTAACAAAAGAAGAAGAGAAAGCTATCAGTGCATTTATAAAAGCATCCAAAGCATATAAACAAAAAAGAACGACTCGACAAAAAGCACGAACCGCCAACATCATGCGTATTGAAGAAAGCCCCCATTCTCAGACTGATTGTCCAAGGGACTCCTGCGGAGAAAAAAATAAAAAAGCCCTGATCTACCTCCATGGCCGGTGTCTCCGGCCAATAAATAATTATTCCAGAAGAAAACTGGTTACTAACGGCTAACAATAGTTGCTAAATACTATTAAAAAAATTGAGGTAAAAAATCTATTCCCAACCGCTGGCAAGTACATCGGCGATATGCATAGTATTAATAGGTAGTTCTTTCTTTTTAGCATATCCATCAATATGCATGAGGCAACTTAAATCAGTGGAGATAATAATTTCGGCATTAGTTGCCAAAGCGTTGTTTACTTTTTGGTCTGCCATCGCAATGGATATCGCTTCAAACTTCACGGCAAATGAACCACCAAAGCCGCAGCAGGTTTCAGTGTCAATCATTTCAACTAATTCGAGTCCTTTCACTTTGCTTAACAATCTTCTTGGCCCTTCCTTTATTTTACATTCACGTAATGCAGCACAACTATCATGATAAGTTGCCCTGGCATTAAGCTCTGCTCCGTAATTTTCTATTTGTAAAACATCTGTTAGAAATTCCGTGAACTCAAAAATTCTATTTGATAGATCTTTTACCTGGTTATGTTGCGAAGAATTTTCGAATAGGCCTGCATAATAATTTCTAACAAAGCCGACACATGAAGCTGAAGGTGCCACCACATAATCTGTTCCCTCTCCAAAGGAGTCCTCGCGGCCAAAATCTTTTAAAAATTTCAATGCAACATCTTTTGATTCATTCCAAAAGCCCGCGTTAAAGGCAGGCTGGCCGCAGCACGTTTGGTTCTTATTATAGTGAACTTCACAACATGCTTTCTCCAAAACTTTCACCATATTGAAAGCTGTTTGCGGGTACAACTGATCTATAAAACAGGGAACAAATAATTGTACTTTCATGATAACCAGAGTAGGTAATTGCTTTTTGAAAATTTATTAAGGCGTATTTGAAAGATTTGAAATTGAGTATTTGAGCGACATCATCTTTAACGCAGACAAAGCAGCCTCCTCACCTTTGTGGCCATGCTTTCCGCCAATGCGTTCGTCGGCTTGCTCCTGGTTATCTACCGTAAGCACACCGAATATGGTGGGCACAGGTAAAGCAAAATTTAAATGCACCACACCATCTGTTACAGCTTTGCACACATAATCAAAATGCGGTGTATCGCCACGAAGAACACACCCTAATGCGATAAACACCTGGGGCTTTTCAAATTTATTCTGATAAGTTTCCCAAAAACTTTTAATGGCAAAAGATATTTCAAATGCTCCGGGCACTGTTAGTACTTTATAATTATTCATGCCATAACTCTCCAACATTTTTATACACCCTTCCAGCAACTTGCTAACTATATCCGCATTCCACTCGGTATGCACTATAACAATACAGGCATCCTTTGAAAGAATGCCTGGATTAAAATTGTATAAGTTTTCGTTTACAGATGCCATTAATGGAATAAAATATTATTCTGAAAATTCTCCTAGTTTTGCAAGGTAGCGATCCACATCTGCGGCTTTTTCTGAAAGAGGATATTGATCTTTTATTTTTTTAAAAAGCTCAATAGCATCTTTTGTTTTGCCTGTAACTTCAGCAAAAAGTGCAGCCCTGAAAAGAAATTCTGAGGAGGTAAATTCATCTTTATCATCTACATCCGCTGCCTTCTTATAATAGTCTAATGCATCATCGTTTTTCTTCAGCTCAGCGCTTGCGTCTCCCATCATTCCTAATGCACGGCTTTTAATTTGTGTTGCTCCATGTGCATTAAAATCTTTGAGATATTTGATCGCCTTATCATATTGCTTCAGATGCAGGTAAGAAGCTCCTGCATAATATTCACTTAAGTTGGCAGCATCGGTACCCGAATATTTGCTGATGATTTTTAAGGCCCCTGCATTTACGCCATCACCATTTAAAACTTTTGCGGCCATCAACGCTTTGGTTGAATCAGAGGGTGCATTACTAAAATCAGAAAAATATTTTTGCGTAATAAAAATCGAGTCATTAGCCTTTTCCTCCGCAGGTATCTTAAACATATATTTGTAAACCAGCCATCCTCCTAATAAAATAATTATTGCGGAAGCGATATACATTACCGGCTTATTATAATTAGCCCAAAAGCCTCTTGCTCTTTGAACCACATCCACATCATCTTGTTGTATTTTTTTATCAGCCATTAATTTTTGTTTGTTATTGTTAATTCCTAATTCAATTTTTTGTTTTGCTAAATTATCTTCCTGTTATATAACAATTAAATGATTATGCAGGCCGCTTAATACATTTCCTTAGTCCATAATAAAAGGATAATCCTCCTGCGCATATACATCTTTATAAAGTTCATCATCATCCGGAAAAGGGCTTTCATCAGCAAATTTTACTGACTCTTCTACCTCCGCTTTAACCCTTTCATTTATATTTTCAATTTCCTCATCAGATAAATTGAATTCATTCTTCAATTTATATAATGTAGTTTCCAAAGGATCTTTCAGCTTATACTCTTCCATCTCTTCTTTGCTCCTGTATTTCGCAGGGTCGCTCATGCTATGCCCTTTATACCGGTAAGTTTTTATTTCTAGTAATGTAGGCCCGCCTTTTTCTCTTGCCCTTTTAACTGCTCTTGCAACTCCATCGTGAACAATTTCCGGAGACATACCGTCAATTTTATCGCCGGGCATATCATAAGCATCAGCAAGCTTGTAAATATCAAGGACGTTGGAAGTGCGTTCTACAGAAGTTCCCATTGCGTAATTATTATTTTCGCAGATGAAAACGACGGGTAATTTCCAAAGCATTGCCATATTAAATGTTTCATGCAATATTCCCTGGCGGGCTGCTCCATCTCCAAAAAAACAAAGAACAACATTTTCAGTTCCTCTATATTGTTCTGCAAATGCTAAACCTGCGCCGGTACCTATTTGTGCTCCTACAATTCCGTGGCCACCAAAGAACTTTTCTTTCACGCCAAACATGTGCATGCTGCCACCTTTACCCTTACTGCAGCCGGTGAATTTGGCATAAAGCTCAGCCATACAAGATTTCGCAGAAACACCTTTTGCAATAGCGAGCGCATGGTCACGATAGGCTGTTATAAAAAGATCGTCAGGCGTAGTTGCAGTCATACATCCGGCAGCGATCGCTTCCTGGCCGATATATAAATGGCAAAATCCGCGAATTTTTTGCATGCCATACATCTGGCCGGCTTTCTCTTCAAACCTGCGAAGCAAAAGCATAAGTTCGTACCAGTATAGATAAGTTTCCTTTGAAAACTTTGTTGCCAATTTTTTTTATTTTAGGCGGCAAAGATAGGGGAAAATGAAAAGAAAAAAAGTCAATTAAGAATGGCGAAGTTTAAGTGTAATTGGGTCATCATTATTGAGTCATTGGGGCATTCGTCATTGAGTCATTGGGTCATTGGGTCATTCGTCATTGGGTCATTCGTCATTGGGTCATTCGTCCTTGAGTCATTGGGTCATTGGGGTCATTCGTCATTGAAAGGATGCGTCATTGAATCAACTGACCGTATTGACCATTGACGTATTGACCATTGACTTATTGCCCATTGCCCATTGCCTATTGATGATTACTATTAACCTGTGCTAAAGTGGCTTCACCAATGATTTTATCAATCACCTTTACTGTTTCATCAACATAGATGTCTGTGCCAAGCCTTTTCAAAAATTGCTTGTTTTTAGCAATCTTATCTTTATCATCACCAATGTCCGTAGAATCCTTCACAACATTTGATATCTTAAGTTCTGTCGGAAGTTTGGAAAGATCTTCCAGATTTTTTGAAGTTGATTTTACCTCGCTTAATTTCTGGCGATATTTCATAATATTTAATGGAGTTTCTTTATCGTTATAATCGTCTAGTAAACTTACATCTTCCCTTATCCCTTTGAATCTTGCGCTCTGATTTATTTCAGTATTTACCTTAGATATTACTGAGTTAAAACTATAACCAGGATTCCATGTGTTGTAGTTTGCTTTTGGAATTTCGTCCCAACTTAACGCATCGGGGTTATCCTTTTCACGAAACTTCACGTTTTCAAGCCTGTCAGGAATTATAATATCGGGAACTACTCCACGCAGTTGAGTTGCGCCACCATTAATTCTGTAAAATTTCCTAAAGGTGAGTTTGATATCCCCGAGCCCTTCCGCAGGGTTATTGAACATTGCATTCTCAGATTGCGGATCAAGGGAAATGCTCCGCTGCACAGTTCCTTTACCATAAGTAGAGGTACTTCCTATAATTATTCCACGATGATAGTCTTGGATAGCGGCAGCAAAAATTTCAGAAGCTGATGCACTAAGCTCATCTACCATTACCGCAAGAGGGCCGGTATATAAAACGTCTTTATCCCTGTCACTTAAAATGTTTGCTTTTTCATCACGCCCTTTTACCTGGCATATTGGGCCATCTTTAATAAATAAACCTGCCATATCCACCACATCATTCAACGAACCTCCTCCATTTCCACGGAGATCAATTACAATTCCTTCGACATTTTCAGCCTTTAATTTTACAACTTCTTTTGCAACATCTGTTGCTGACCTGCGGTCAGATGGATCATCAAAATTTGCATAAAACTCAGGTAAATAAATATAGCCGATCTTATGTGCACCGTTTACAATGGCACTCTTTGCAAAGGTATCATCAAGCGAAATTTTATCCCTGATAATTGGAACAACTTTAATGCTGCCATCAGCTTTTTTCAATGTAAGCCTTACCTCAGAACCTTTTTGCGCACCCCTTATTAATTTTACAGCATCTGTAACAGCGTATCCAGTCACATCTACAGGAGCGTCGCCGGCTTGCGCAATTTTTACAATTTCGTCTTCGGGTTGAATGTCACCTGATTTCCAGGCTGGGCCACCCGTTATAAGACTGGCGATTTTTATCTTTCCATCGTCTTCTTTTAATTGGGCGCCTATTCCGAAAAAAGTACCACTAAGCAATTCATCAAAACCTCTTTTATCTACCGGGGCGAAATAGGTGGTGTGAGGATCCATACTTCCGGTGATGGCATTTACAAAATCGCTGAACATATCATCAGAAGTATTATGATTTTTAAGTGTTTGAAAATAACGATCCATTTGCCTTGACACAATTTCCCTTGCTTCCCGCTCTAACGTTGAATCTGCTTTCGCTCCATCTTTTTTAAATACGGAATCTTTCGCAGCTACATGCTTATCTCTCTCATCCTGTAAGTCAACAAACCTTCCCAATATCAAATACTTAAGGCGTTTCCGGCCATAATCTAAACGTTCAACTTCTGTTTTTGGAAATGATCTTTTATCTCCATCAAGTTGCAGGGATTCGTCCTTTGTAAAATCAAAAGGTTTTGAAAGCATTTCCTTTGAGGCTTTTGCAGTCTCATCTATGCGTGCGAGGTAAGTTTTACTTATAATAAAAAAAGATTCAAGCGGGCTGCTGCCATGGATTTCATCATCTATTTTGTCGCTATATTTTTTGAAATCATCAATGTCTTTTTGGTAAAAAATATATTTATCAGGATCGAGCGACTCTTCATATTTATCCAGCACTTCTTTCGAAAATTTATCGTCAATTTTTTTGGGGCTGTAATGTCCCTGTTCTAAAACAATACCTACATTTCGAAGTATTCTTTCATATTTGGATTTTGGATTATCATCCTTCCTGTCGCCCCTGCCCATAACGCCATACGTCAGGAACAAGCCGCCACAGATCAGCACTAAAAGTACGGGTAAGAATTTTTTGCTCATAATAAATTTCATTAGTGAATTCATACGTAAAAATAAAAGAAAATAGATTCGTTGATTGAAATTAGGATGTTTAATTAACAAAGGTTTCTAAAATATATGGACGGTTAATTCCCAATATTATTGCGCAGGTAATTTATAAATTATGTAAAAAGAATTCAGGCTTTTGCATTGTCCTTCATAATATGGAATGAAAAGGAAGGTCATTTATTTTAAATCTTACTTAAGTTTTGCAAATGAAAAAACTCAACTCATCCAATTGACACCAGCCTCCGCATTCCACTTGATGGTTGATTTTTTTAGCTTCGTCCAAAATTCAATAGAGCTTTTACCGGTGATATCCCCTACACCAAATTTACTTTCATTCCACCCGCCAAAACTAAATGGTTCACGGGGCACAGGCACTCCTACATTTACACCTATCATACCTGCACTGGCGTGCTCAATTATATATCTTGCCGCCCCTCCATTTTGAGTAAACACGCTGGCTGCGTTGCCGTAAGGACTTGCATTTTCAATTGCCAATGCTTCATCTATTGTTTTTGTGCGCATGATACTAATAACAGGGCCAAAAATTTCTTCGGTTGCTACCGACATGCCGGGAGTAACATCGTCAATAACGGTAGGGCCAATGTATGTTCCATTTTCTTTACCTTCTATATTTACATTTCTTCCATCTACCAAAACAGTTGCGCCTTGCTCTTCCGCTTCGGTTATGTACTTTTCTATTCGCTGCCGGGATTCTTTGTTGATCACGGCTCCAAGGTTTTTACCTGGAATAATTTTTCTTGCTTCATCACAAATCTTATCAATGATGTTATCTACATCACCTACACCAATCATAGCACTGGCTGCCATACAGCGCTGTCCTGCACAACCGCTCATACTTGCCGCCACATTTTGCGCCGTCATTTCGGGTATGGCATCGGGTAATACCAATAAATGATTTTTTGCACCACCTAATGCAAGGCATCTTTTATAATTATGTGTCGCACGCTGGTAAACAATCTTAGCAACCTTTGTAGAACCTACAAACGAAACTGCTTCAATACCCGGATGATCACATATCGCTTCGACGATTTCTACATCGCCATGTACTACATTAAAAACACCGTCCGGTAAGCCTGCCTCTTTTAATAACTCAGCTAATTTGCCAACACTCAAAGGAACCTTTTCTGAAGGTTTCATAATCATACAATTTCCTAAGGCAATCGCGTTCGGCATGGTCCAGTTAGGTACCATGCTTGGAAAATTAAAAGGAACTATAGATGCGACAATGCCGAGCGGCACATGCTCTGTGCGGCATTCAACTCCTCTGCTTACCTCCA
>JALYYM010000257.1 GCA_030946565.1 Bacteroidota bacterium
TTCGAGGCTGCAATTTAAAGGTTATCTTTTTTACAGGATCTATTGCGCAATGAACTTATTGTAAAGTTTTCAACAAGCCGCAGGAAGTGCTCCTCCAGCTATAAATCTTCAGAGCGAAGATTACACAGTGTCCGCCTTCCCCAACTTACTATGATGCCGGCTGTATAGAAAATAAATTACTAACCCGATCACAAGCCATATTAAAAAGCGCAGCCAATTTGTATAGCCCAATTCGGTCATCAGGTAGAAGCAACTGGCCAGGCCGAGAACAGGAATGAGAGAAAGCTTTTTTATGAAGGATGCAATGGTTAATGCCGTTGCTAGTATAATAAATAAAAAGAAAGGAAGTTTATCGCGAAAGACTTCCCAACCTGCACTAAAATCAAACAAGCCAAGAAAATTTTTCCAGAAAATAATTACACCAACAATAAACAAAACAGGAACGATAAATTGCGAACTCACAAAAGGAATTTTAAATTTTGGCGCTCCCTCCCCCGCTTCTCTTGCAGGCAGCAACAACACACCACCACACACAAGCACAAACGCAAATAAAGTTCCGATGCTGGTAAGGTCAGTTACCTCCGTAAGATTTAAAAACAGTGCGGGCACGGCTACCACAAATCCTGTAACCACCGTTGCGAAAGAAGGCGTTTTATATTTGGGATGAATGCGGCTGAAAGCCTTTGGTAAAAGGCCATCGCGGCTCATGCTCATCCATATACGTGGCTGCCCCATTTGAAAAACCAACAGCACACTTGCCGTTGCAATCACTGCGCTGAAAGAAATAATATAGCTGATCTTATCTAACCCGACTTCTTTAAAAACAAAAGCTAACGGATCGCCTACCTGTAGTTTGGTATAGGAGACCATTCCTGTTAATACCAGGGCAATTAAGATATAAAGCACTGTACAAATTATAAGTGAATAAATCATTCCCCTCGGGAGATCTCTCTGCGGATTCTCACATTCTTCGGCTGTGGTAGATATGGCATCAAAACCAATGTAGGCAAAGAATACAGCGGAAACACCTTTCATCATTCCTCCAAATCCATTGGGCAAAAACGGGCTCCAATTTGCAGGCGCCACATAAAAAAAGCCGATAGCAATTACCGCAATTATAATAATAATCTTAAACCCAACCATCAGGTTGGTTGCTTTTCTCGTTTCTTTAATTCCGGTATAAACGAGCCAGGTAATAAAGAAAACAATGGCAAGAGCAGGGATGTCGGCAATAAGCCTGAGGCCGCCAATTTTTGGTGCATGAAGCCATGCATTGTAACCCTCTCTTACATTTTGAGTGAGGCCGGCGAGAGATGTTCCCTTGGCAAACTCTGCAGTGGCAGCATCAAATCCCCGCGAAGCGGATAAATAATCAGTGGTTAAAAACGCGGGTATATGAATGTGCAAACCTTCCATCAGGTTTATAAAATACTGGCTCCATGAAATAGCGACCGCAATATTACCTATTGCATATTCCATCAAAAGATCCCAGCCAATGATCCAGGCGATCAACTCGCCGAAGGCAGCGTAGGCATAGGTGTAAGCACTACCGCTCACGGGTATTCGCGAAGCGAACTCTGCATAGCATAGTGCAGAGAAGCCGCAGCATATTGCAGTAAGCACAAACAAAAGAGATACACCGGGCCCGCCCTGGAAGGATGCATTGCCGATAGTTGAAAATATTCCCGCGCCTACGATGGCTGCTATACCCATTGCTACAAGATCTTTCGTCCGCAGCACCTTGCTTAGTCCCGAGGCTGAATGTGTAGCATCTGAAAGCCCTGTTTGGGCATCAGCTAAAATGGCTGGAATACTTTTTTTACGGAAAAGCGGATGGGACATTTTTGGTAAACTTTAGTATGGATTGAAAATAAAGAAATAATTGGAATAAATTGTTTTTCGTGTGGTGGTCAGGCTGTTTATTGGAGGATGAAAATTTGTTGATTGGGAATAAAAAAGGATCGTAAAGCCAGTCTATTTTGGTGTATTGCCGCAATTGATTAGTTTTAAGTTGCGGCAATGCAAACGTAAGCTGCTATTAATTTTACACTTTTAACTTTTCGATAAATCCACCATTATGCTTAAACTAACTTTCGTTACCCTTGCATTAAATCTTGCCTTTATAACAGCGGTAGCACAGAAGAACACTTATATAGGATTTGAAGGAGCTGCGAACAATGATGTTTATGACATTATTGATAACGGCTCGCTATTAAAGAAAGTTCCTCTTATTACTGGTTATTTTGGTTTAAACATTCGACAAGATATTAGTTCGTCCGTATTTTTGGAAACAGGACTGCTGAGGAAATATTATGATGAAGGCATAGGTTTTAAAGGTTCATCTTCTTACACAGAAGGCAATGCTATTAACGCGTGGCTTATTCCATTAAGATTGGGTGTAAGACTTAAATTATTAAATCTGCGGAAACAAAAGCTATACTTTGTGCCAGTAATCGGGTATGTCTTTGGTATAAATTCAGACTATGGCTATGGTGATGGAGGCGAGGGTGGCAGTCAAACTATGGCGCACGACACAATTTCGTACAGTGTTTATTCCAAACTAAGCCTTAGGCGCAGCTTTCCATTGTTACAGACTGGTATGGGTGTTGAATTTTCTCTTTTTCATATTGTACTACTCTCTGTTAGCGCTAATCACTATACAGGATTTAAAAATTTAATAGAGCAAAATATTGAGTACACTCACAATTCTGTTTCCAACACAGCAAAAGGCCTAAGTAAAGGTGAAATCATGGCTTTTGGACTTTCAGCGAAATATCCTATAAGCCATATATGGAAGAAACATATAGGATAACTGCAGCTTACATTGGTATTGCTAAAAGCAGGGGCTGACGTGCATTTCATCAGCTTTAATTCTTTGGTCATCTTGCGTTCGGGCAGAAAGAATTCTTATCAACTTTTGTTGTTAACTTCATCAATAAATTATAAATCATCGGTAGCTCCGGGCAGAACGTTTATTGAATATCCTGCCTTCAGCAATACCCATCGTTGGCGGCAACCCTTTCACTTGACAAACCCTGAAATAGGTTGACTAAAAATTAAACATTTTTAGTAACCAATGGCACAATCAAAAAAACAAGCCTGTCCAAAAAAAGCTTACCAAAAAGTCAGTTTCGACCTTAAGCTTTCCATCATTGACCAAATCAATAATGGCCTTATTTCGGTAAACCATGCTTCAGTGGTTTATAACATTTC
>JALYYM010000268.1 GCA_030946565.1 Bacteroidota bacterium
ACCGTATTGGTAAAAACAATACAGCGAATAGAAGACCTGAGAACAAGGCAGGATGAAATAACCGGCGTGCCCACAGGGTTTGCAATACTCGACCACATAACGTATGGCTGGCAACCATCAGATCTAATTGTACTTGCTGCACGGCCTTCGGTAGGGAAAACCGCATTTGCGCTTAACCTTGCCCGTAATGCCGCTCTTCATCCAACAAAACCGACTGTTGTCGGTTTCTTCTCCCTGGAAATGAGCGCAGGTCAATTGGTACAAAGAATCCTTAGCGCAGAAAGTGAAATATGGCTGGAGAAAATTGCGAGAGGCCGGCTTGAAGAACATGAGATGAAGCAGTTGTATAAAAAAGGAATTGAGCGGCTTGCTTCAGCTCCAATACACATAGATGATTCAGCCGCGTTGAATATTTTTGAACTGAGGGCTAAATGCAGAAGGTTAAAAAATAAACACAATGTTGGCCTGATAATCATAGATTATTTACAGCTAATGAGCGGTGCAGGTGAAAACCGCAACAGCAACAGGGAACAGGAGATCAGCCGTATTTCAAGAGATCTGAAGGGCCTGGCGAAGGAATTGAGCATCCCGATAATAGCACTAAGCCAATTGAGCCGTGAAGTAGAAAAAAGAAAAGAAGGAAATAAAATGCCGCAGCTGAGTGATCTAAGGGAATGCGTTATTGGTGATACGTTGGTTTGCCTTACAAATGGAAAAAGAGTTCCAATTAAGATGCTCGTTGGCCAAAATGCCGAAGTCTGGACACTTGATAGTGACCATAAAATAACAACATCAACAACAGAATTAATTTGGCCTGTTGGTATCAAAAAAATATTTGAAATTAAGCTGGCAAGTGGCAGAACATTAAAAGCAACTGCAGAGCATAAAATATTATGTTTCGCCGGTTGGAAAACTATAAGTGAAATACAGACTGGAGAAAGAGTTGCTGTTACAAGATATATCCCGGAACCATCTATAACAACACGCGTAAGCAAACATAAGCTGATACTGCTTGCTCATTTAATTGGTGATGGAAGTTACTTAAGTCATCAGCCGTTGCGATACACTACCGCTTCAGAAGAAAATAGCGACATAGTAAAAACCTCTGCTGAAATGGAATTTAATACAATCGTAAACAGGCATGAATATAAGGGAACGTGGCATCAACTGGTATTTTCCGGTAATGGTAACAGATGGAACCCTAAAGGATTGAATAAATGGTTAAGAGATATTGGTGTTTATAATCAACGGTCTTTTGAAAAGAAAATCCCTGATTTTATTTTCTGTTTACCCACAGAAGATATTTGCTTATTCCTGCAACACTTATGGGCAACTGACGGAACTATATATACTAAAAAAGGTGGAGGAAAAATAGCAACAAGAGTCGCTTTCTCCACAAATAGTGTTGGACTGGCAAATGATGTATCAGCTCTTTTGTTGAGAGTAAATATCGTAGCAAGAATAAGAGTGGTACAACAAGCCGAATACAAACCAATGTATAGTGTTGATATAAGCGGAACTGAGAATCAATTACTATTTATAAAAAAAGTTGGCGCTTTTGGCCCAAAGGAAAAGCAATTAGATGATCTAAAAAATGTACTGAAGGAAAGAATTACTAATACAAATGTTGACACCTTACCGCAGGAAATTTTTGTAAGGGTAAAAGAGCGAATGAAATTAAGGGGTATTTCTCAGAGAAAAATGGCATCATTAAGAGGCACATCTTATGGAGGCTCTTCTCATTTTAAATTCTCTCCAACGCGGGAAACGATTAATGAATATTGTACCATCTTAGAAGATGATGAGATTAAAAAAATTGCATCGAACGATATATTTTGGGACAAAGTAGTTTCCGTTACGCCTTGCGGTGAAGAGGAGGTGTTTGACCTTACAGTAAGTAATACACATAACTGGATTGCTAATGAAGGCATTGTTACGCATAATTCTGGTGCCATTGAGCAGGATGCAGACATGGTTATGTTCCTATATCGTCCTGAGTATTATGATATTACTTCTAACGAACTTGGCGAAAGCAATAAAGGCGAAACTCACGTGCGTATTGCGAAGCATAGAAACGGCCAACTCGATACCATCAAATTAAAAGCGCTCCTGCATATTCAAAAATTTGTGGAAGATGATGGAGATGATTTCAGCAACAAACTGCCACAAGGCGGAAGCTGGAAGCCGGTAAAAGATATTGATGGTGACGGCGCCAAATTGTACATACAGAAAGGAAGTAAAATGAACGATGGTGAGTTTGACGAAGAAGCTCCGTTCTAAATCTCATGCAGTTACCATTTTTTTTTGAAGAAGATATACCCTCAGCAGGAAATCTTACCCTGGGTGAAGGAACGTCAAAGCATGTGATACAAGTATTGCGCATGCAGGAAGGGGAGCAAATAATGATAACTAACGGTAAGGGTGAGTTGCTAACTGCACAGATCACCACAGCTCATAAAAAAAATACTAGCGTCAACATAATTAACCGCGTATACAATGACCGCCCTGCCCTTAAAGTATCAATAGCCATTTCATTGATAAAAAATGCCAACCGCTTTGAATGGCTTTTAGAAAAAGCTACTGAAATTGGTGTGTCAGAAATTATTCCGTTAGTATGCAGTAGAACAGAAAAACATCAGATGAAGCGTAGCAGGATGAATACCATTATTACAAGCGCTTTACTACAGAGCAGGCAGGCATGGTTACCGGAATTAAGAGAACCTGTGAACTTTTCTGATGTTGTAAAATCAACTCAATATTCGCAATCTTTCATTGCCCATTGCGTAAAAGGAGAAAAGAAATTAATTTCTGATTTTGAAAATAATAAATCGTCCAGAATAATATTGATAGGCCCCGAAGGTGATTTTACTGAAGAGGAAATATCGTTGGCGCTGGAAAATAATTTTGTTCCAGTAAGCCTGGGAGAAACGAGATTAAGAACAGAGACCGCAGGCCTGGTAGCTGCGGTCTTGCTTTTAAATCATTAAATTTTTTCAGAGAAGAGGAAGATTATTCTTGTACAACCAGCCTGAATCCATTTCCATGAATATTTACTATCTCAATGGAAGAATCATTTTTGAGATACTTTCTCAGCTTCGCAATATACACATCCATGCTACGGCCATTAAAGTAAGTATCGCTTCCCCATATTTTCTTAAGAGCAGCTTCCCTCGGTAGCAAATCATTTTTGTATTCACAAAGCATTTTCAGCAATTCATTTTCCTTTGGCGATAAAGTTTGAATGTCTTTACCAACGCCCAACTGGCGCAGCCTCGGGTTAAAATGATATTGCCCTAAATCATATTCAGCATTCTCTTCTTCACGATGTAATTCTTCGTTGCGTTTTAAAATTGCTTTTATTTTATGCAGCAAAACGTCACTATCAAAAGGCTTGGTAATATAATCATCCGCCCCAAGTTTATATCCTTTGATGATGTCATCTTTCATTGTTTTTGCACTTAGAAAAAACAAAGGCATATCAGGATCTACGTTCCTTATTTCTTCCGCAACGGTAAAGCCATCCATATTAGGCATCATTACATCCAGCAGGCAAATGTCAAATTTTTCACGTTGAAAAGCAGCAAGGCCAAGGCGCCCATCCCTTTCCAGTACTACATCATAATCGTTCAGTTCCAGGTAATTTTTCAATACCATCCCAAGGTTAGGATCGTCCTCACAGATAAGTATTTTAGGTTTTTTATTCTCCATTATAATTGTTTTTATTGCGAATAAAGATATTTAGTTTTTTTTGAAAATGATTTACATATTTAACGCTGCGCCCATTTACGTTGAATGATTTATATTAAATCTTAAAACAATCCTAATATTCATTGGCCCTTTGTAACTTCCATAAAAAAATAAAATGCCCGATAAAAATTCTTTCATAGATCAAATCAATAAAGGTTATTCTTTCAAAGGAGAAACGCTGAAAATTGGCGCCGCGATACTTGATGGCAAAGTAATTCCAGAAGCGCAAATCTTATTGCCCCTTTCGACACTCAACAGGCATGGCCTTTTGGCGGGAGCCACCGGCACCGGCAAAACAAAGTCTTTTCAAATGATTGCAGAGGGATTAAGCAATGCAAGCGTGCCTGTGTTGTTAATGGATATAAAAGGAGATTTAAGCGGCATAGCAGCACAGGGAGTACTCAATGATAAAATAACCGAAAGGTACCAGCAAATGAATATGACCTGGAAGCCGGACAACTTTCCTACTGAGCTTTTATCATTGAGTAATGAAAAAGGAGTCCGGTTACGTGCTACTGTTTCTGAATTTGGACCAGTGCTTCTTACCAAAATATTAGGGCTTAATGATACCCAGGGTGGCGTAATTGCCATGATCTTTAAATATTGTGATGATAAACAATTGCCTTTACTCGATCTCAAAGATTTTATTAAGATACTGCAATACATAGCGGGAGAAGGGAAACAGGAGCTGCAAGCCGCGTATGGCAATATTTCCACCACATCTACAGGCACCATTCTGAGAAAGGTAATTGAGCTGCAGCAGCAAGGCTCAGATTTATTTTTTGGAGAAAAAAGCTTTGAAGTGGATGATCTGATGCGCATGAGCGATGATGGCCGGGGAATGATTAGCATTTTGAGAGTTACGGATCTGCAGGACAGGCCAAAGCTTTTCTCAACATTTATGCTTCAGATGCTTGCAGAGATTTATGCAACAATGCCCGAAGCAGGAGACCTTGATAAGCCGAAGCTTGTAATTTTTATTGACGAAGCACATCTTATTTTCCAGGAAGCGACAAATTCTTTATTGGAAGAGATCGAGACAATTATCAAACTTATTCGATCCAAAGGGATAGGAATTTACTTTTGCACGCAAAACCCAATGGATGTACCGGCAGCGATATTGGGACAATTAGGCCTTAAAATTCAGCATGCTTTAAGGGCATTTACCGCTGCCGATAGAAAAGTGATAAAGCAAACTGCTGAGAATTATCCTGAAACAAGCTTTTATAAAACGGAAGATCTCATTACTCAAATGGGAATTGGTGAAGCATTGGTAACCATTTTAAATGAAAAAGGAATTCCCACTCCCCTGGCACATACGATGATGCTTACTCCTCAAAGCAGGATGGATATTCTTACCACTAATGAAATTGATGGCTTGGTAAGTAAATCGAAGCTGGTACCTAAATATAACCAGGTAGTTGATAGGGAAAGCGCTTACGAGATACTGACTGAAAAATTAAACACAGCAGCAGCAGTGACCCCTTCTTCACCAGCAAACTCTAAAGACAAGCCTGAGCCCTCAATAATTGAAAAAGTGGCGGACAACACTATTGTGAAAAGTATGATGCGAACTGCCGGTAATACTATAGTAAGAAGTATATTGGGTTCACTCGGGCTTGGAGGAAGAAGCAGAGGCGCTACCAAAAAATGGTTTTGATATAAAGACCTTTATTGTTGTTATAAAAAAGCATTTGTTTTAATTGCCTTTTAATCAACACGAACCGCCACTCAATAATTCAAATGAGTATAAATACGTATTCTTTACATAATCATGTAAAAAGTCTTGCTAAATAGTAATTTCCCTATTATCTTCGTCTCGGTTTTTCATAGGATATTGGATTTTAAAGCGGGACTAGATTTTTATCTGGGTCCCTTTTTTATTTTAAACCCTGCCTTTTCAATAGTCCATTAGCGCTTACTGATACTATATTTTCTTCCAGCAAAAAATTCAGTACTTTTTTTATCTTATTGTGATTAATTCCACCTAATTCTCTAAGCAGTTGCTTAAGATCAAGTTCTTTATTTGCTGTGATATCCCTGATGCTATTGCTAAT
>JALYYM010000299.1 GCA_030946565.1 Bacteroidota bacterium
GAATTGGGATTAAATCGCGGGAAGTAATATCAGTGCATATTCTTATGTGGATAATTCCTAAAAATATTATTTCCATATTTAAAAAAACTATCATCTTTTGCTATAAATTGCTGCATAATGATGCGGGTGATTTCGTTAAAGACGGATCCTTAGCTTAAGTGAACCCAAAAAAAGCTTTTTAAAGACGGCTTTACGCGAAAGAAATGGAAGTATATTGAAAAGAAGGGCAGGGAATTGTGTTGAAATAACAGGGTACTCTATGAACAAGATCGGTTTATTTATTTGCTTTTTTGGATTTAGCCTGGCGGTAAAATCACAGACTGCTGATTTTACGTATGCCACCAGCAACGGGCTATTTTGCGATCCTTCCACCATACAGTTTACGCAAAATTCTACCGGAAATCCTATTGGTTTTGTGTGGACTTTTGGCAACAATACAGGAAGCAATAGGGCAAATCCCACAGTAACTTACACTAATGCCGGCTCTTATATTGTAAAGCTGATCGTGATCTATCAGCAAACCACTGCGGTGGTTACCAAAACGGTTGTAGTTAATCCTGCTATAACCGCATCTATTGGATACGACAGAAATTATATTTGTCTCCCCGGTGTGATAAACTTTACAGGAACAAGCAATGGAAATATTAGTACTTACAGTTGGGATTTTGGAGATGGATCAGGTACTATCAATACGGGAAATAATACGATTTCTCATAATTTTTCATCTCTAGGTATGTACAACATTAAACTTTTAGCAACAGACGTATCAGGTTGCTTCGATTCCAATAGTACTGTAATCACTGTTCAAATACCTCCCATCAACGGAACTGCCGCGCCGTCATCCGGCTGTATTCCAGCCAACGTGACTTTTAACGGAAATGTTTCGGTACCGGCTAACAGTTTTGTAACAAATTATTCTTGGGATTTTGGAGATGGAAGTCCACCGGTTTCGACAAGTTCCAATACAACAAACCATACCTACGTTACCACAGGTAATTTTTTGCCCTCGGTCACGATTTTTACAAGCGAAGGTTGTACAAACAAATATACTTTTCCGGGGGTTGCTTATGGGACACCGCCAACTAATTTAACGACTTACGCTATCAAACCAGTTATCTGCGGATCGGATTCGGCTGGATTTGTTTCAAAAGCGATTACCGCAAATTCCTATTTTTGGGATTTTGGAGATGGAAGTAGTACTAATGTCTCTGATACGATAGCGCAACATAAATACAACACATTAGGGGTTAAAAATATATCGGTAGTTCCTGCATACGGCGGTTGCCCGGGAAACTCGGGCGCACTTCAAATTAATGTGATAGGTGTAATTGCTAAATATAATTATTCAAATACCTGCACCGATAAAAAAACATTTTCTTTTAATAATATAAGTCAGGGCAATTTGTCAAATGTTTCCTGGGATTTTGGAGACGGTTCTCCGGCAGTGAATACCTTCAACGCCATACATACTTTTCCTGCATCGGGCGGTTTTGTTACAAAACTTACAGTAACCGACACTATTACCGGGTGCATTGATATTTACTCCCAAACAATCTATACCGCTGATCCAATCCTTGGTAATCCTGATTCTTCAGTTTGCAAAAATGCTTCTACCACATTTTCTGTTACAAATAGTTTTAATAATCCTTTGACTACATACAGTTGGAATGTGGTTGGTAATCTTACCGGTAATCTTACTGATTCAAACTACAGAACCAACGCTTCAAGTTTTGGAAATTTTTCAAATTATGTAATTATTCTTAATGGAATTCAATATTGTTATGATACAATCCAGTTAAATCATTCAATTTTAGTAAAAGGTCCCGATCTTAGTTTCACTGCACCTTCCTCTCTTTGTTTAAATAGTTTATATAACGTTACAAATTCTTCAAAACCATATATAGCTTCCGACTCGATAATTCTTTGGTATTGGAACTTTGGAGTATATGACGTAAATGATACTGCTTACCAACCTCAACCTTATTTATATAGTTACGCCGGAGGTTATAAAGCCACCTTGACGGCAATAGATAAAAATGGGTGTAAAGACAGCCTGGCAAAGATTATTATAATAAATCCAATACCCTTTCTATACCCTATTCCTAAAACAGATACATTATGTTCCGGAAAAATGGATACTTTGATTGTCTTTCATAGTGATAGCATAAAATGGGCTCCATCCAATTCTCTATCATGTGCCACATGTGATACTGTCCTCACCAGCGCCATCATCGACACCAAATATTATATTACCGCAACTAACCAATTTAGCTGTACTGCAACAGATAGTATTTCAGTAAAAGTGTATACGCCTTTTACTGCTGTTCCAATATCAAGTAATAATTACATATGCCTTAACGACTCTCTTCAATTAAATGTTGATCCCCCCGGCAAAAAGATTATATGGTCGCCGACAAACACCTTGTCCAACAATAGTGTGTATGGACCAATAGCTTCGCCAAGGCAAAATACGATTTACACAGCCACCCTTATTGATTCTGCGGGCTGTTTTACGAGCAGTACTGATATAAATGTACGGGTGAATAGTCTTCCTACTGTTGATGCGGGCCCCGATAAAATTTATCCTTTTAATAGCATTTTTTCCATAAACCCGTTGTATAGCAATAACATAGTTTCATACAACTGGTCACCCCTCAATTTGGTAGGATGCAGCTCGTGCCCTAACCTAAATGGTGTAGCAACTAGTTCAAATACATTTTTTATATCTGTTACTTCTGACAGTGGGTGTATAGCCAAGGATTCTATCAATATTTTTATAGAATGCAAAGATGCGAATGTATTAATGCCTAATGCATTTACCCCTAATAATGATAACATCAACGATTACTTTTATCCGTTAACACGCGGTATAAAATCCATTATCCGGTTTTCTATTTACGATCGGTTTGGAAAACTTGTATATGAAGCAAAGAATTTTCCACCCAATTCTAAAGCGTTTGGCTGGAATGGCCAGGTAAAAGGTTCGGACCAGTCAACAACAACCGTATATGTTTATTATGTAGAAGCTCTTTGCGATCTGGGGGAAAAGCTTCTCAGGAAAGGAAGCGTTGTTTTAATAAGGTAAGATTAAGAAATTCTAAGGTTACAGGGTCACCTTCGAAAAAGGGGTAGTTGCGGAATGAAAAGTGGAAGATTTATATTAATTCTCCTGTATTAACAACCTGGTTCCCTGATATGACATATATCATTTTACTTTCTGAACAAATTGCTCTATTGTTGCGGTCAAAAATAAGTCTTTGTCCAAATTCGCTCATCCAGCCAATTTGCTTTGCAGGATTTCCGACTGCCAATGCATAATCGGGAATTTCTTTGGTTACAACAGCGCCGGCTCCTATAAATGCGAATTTCCCAATATTATGGCCACAAACAATCGTAGCATTTGCACCAATAGTTGCCCCTTTTCCAACATGTGTGTTTAAATATTGATCTCTGCGGTTTACGGCCGATCTGGGATTAATAACATTAGTAAAAACCATGCTAGGCCCCAAAAAAACGTCATCATCACAGGTAACGCCAGTATAGATGCTAACATTATTCTGCACTTTTACATTCCTTCCCAAAATTACACCTGGGCTTATAACAACATTTTGACCAATGTTACATCTTTCACCAAGAATACAATTAGTCATTAAATGACAAAATTGCCAAATTTTTGTTCCTTTTCCTATTTTACAACCTTCATCTAAAATAGATGTTTCGTGTACGAAGAAATCTGTATTCATAGCTATTTTAAATAAAATGGATGTTTTGCATCTGGTAAGAGTGCCAACGGATGATAATCCCCCTTCAAACCAATAGGATTAGCGCACCGAATATCATGTACCATTTGAATTGCTTTTCTGGTTTCGCTAATCCTAAAGCCCTCGTTTGAAAGAATCGCTTCGTAAGACTTTGTATGCAGATCAGTAAACCCTTCACTAAATTCAAATTCCTCACCTTCAATTTTTATTGACCTGTATGTTCGTTTACCCAAGTCAGTTACCTCCTTAGGTATTGTGCTTTTATTAATACTTAAGAACCATCTTACTCTGGCCTTTTCCAGTTCCAAGTATCCCGATGCGCGGTCGTGCGAATGTTGATGAACAATATTATTTTTCACATCACCGAATATCCATGCCAACATATCATAAAAATGTACACCTATATTAGTTGCGATCCCCCCCGATTTACTAATGTCTCCTTTCCATGACGTATAATACCAATGCCCCCTTGACGTAAGGTAAGTTAGGTCAATGTCATACGTTTTATCTATAGGCCCATTTAAAATTTTTTGTCTTAGCTTAATTATAGATGGATGGAGGCGCAATTGCAGAATTGAAAAAATATACCTGCCGGTTTCTCTTTCAATTTCCTCTAAAGCATCAATATTCCATGGATTTAAGACGACGGGCTTTTCACAAATCACGTCTGCATTATTTCTTAAGCCGAACCTGATATGACTATCATGTAAATAATTTGGCGAGCATACCGACACGTAATCAATGGGCACGTTCTTCCGTCTTAACTTGTCTACGTGCCGGTCGAATCGTTCAAACTCAACAAAAAAATCAGCATTTGGAAAATAACTATCTATTATGCCCACACTGTCAAACGGATCATAGGCTGCAGAAAGATTATTACCCGTGTTTTTCATTGCTATCAAATGCCTTGGAGCAATATAACCCGCAGCCCCGATTAACGCAAAACTCTTCATGATATATAATTAAAATTCCCGATTATGATCGATGCAAAAAATTGAAACGGTCCATTAATCCACGTAACCTCGAAAATGTATTGAAACAATACAAAATACAGATTTGAAAGCTATTTTACCAAAGGTGTTTAAAACAAGGTTTTAAAGATAATTTCGAAATATTTTATTATTCCGGGATGATTTATAAACTCCATATTAAGCCGGATCTTATCTGGCAGTATTTGTTCAATGTATGCCTTTTCAGGCTCCTGAGCTTGTGCAAGTATTTCGTTTTCTGATTTATACACTATAGAAGCTATATCAGTTATTCCTGGCCTCACTTCCAGCACCTTCATTTGCTCGGTTGTATATAAATTGACGTACCTGCGCACTTCTGGTCTCGGGCCAACTAAACTCATTTGGCCGCATAAAACATTAATTAATTGCGGAAGTTCGTCGATTTTATATTTTCTCAAATAAAAACCTACATGAGTTATCCGATGGTCTCTACCGCCAATTGTGAGAAAGCCAGCCTTTTCTGCACCGGTAACCATAGAACGGAATTTCAATAAGATAAAATCTGCATTGTTTTTACCAACCCTCAACTGTCTATAGAAAACCGGCCCCTTCGAATCTATTTTTATTAAGATCGAAATTATTAAAAAAAAAGGTGAAAGAATAATCAGTCCTAAAGTCGATATAACGGTATCCAATACACGAATCATAAATTAATTACAGTATTATAAGCGCTTTTTACGGCCTCAATTATAAAATTGACATCATTTGTGGTTAACTGGGGATATATTGGCAAAGATATTTCACGTGAAAAATTATCGTAGGTCCTGGGATAATCCTCAATGTTATAACCGAGGTTTTTAAATAGGGTCAGCATAGGCATTGGAATGAAATGAACGTTTACTGCCACACCCGTTTTACTTATTTCATCAATAATAACATCCCGTTCAATTTCCGTAACTCCTTTCAGGCGCAAGGCATATAGATGACAGGCAGATGTTCGTTGTCCATCCTGAAACGCGGGAACTTGAGCCCATTTCTCCAATGAGAAGGCTTCAGAATATTGTTTAAAAATCCTTTGTCGCTCTCCTAGTAATTGATTATTATATTTTTTTATCTGCGCCAAGCCAATTGCGGCACATACATCCGGCATATTTATTTTTAACCCCGCGTCAATAATATCATAGCGCCATCCTCCTGCTTTCGATTTAGTAAACGCGTCTTTTGTTTGACCATTTAAAGTCATCGTTCTTAAATAGCTATATACTTCATCGTTGCTAAACGGTACCGGAAGGTTAAAACAAATTACGCCACCTTCCGCCGTTGTTATATTTTTTACTGCATGAAATGAAAATATGGTAATGTCCGTGAGTAGCCCTGCTTCAATCGTATTTACAGTAGCTCCAATGGAATGGGCCGCATCGGATATAACTAAAATTCTATTTAATTTTTTTTGATTTGAATGATTAAAAGAAAATTTTGATTTGACTTGCGGATCATTTACCAATTCGTTAATTGCTTTATAATCACAAGGCCACCCACCAATATCTACAGGAATGATCACTTTGGTTTTTTCGGTAATTTTTTTTCTTACTTCATTAATATCTATTGTTAAATCATCATTAATGTCAACCATAACAGGAGTGGCGCCACAATGTAATACAGCCAGTGCTGTAGCGCTGTACGTATATGCAGGTACAATCACTTCATCACCTGCGTCTACACCAAACCATTTTAAAATTAACATAGCACCAGATGTCCAGGAATTAACGCACAATGCTTGCGGAGTTCCCGTTAATTTAATCACTTCCTGTTCCAAGGCTTTAACCTTTGGTCCCGTAGTAATCCATCCCGATTTTAATGTATTCACTACTTCATCTATTATTTCCTGGTCAATGTACGGAGGAGAAAATGGTATGTTCATATCTATTGTGGTAAACAGTTAAACATTTCGGTCGAAGACTAACTATTTAATTTCTTTATAAAAGTTTAATTGATGAGGTTCAGCTTTAAACATTATCCAACCATTTTTTTTATAAGAGGCAATGGCAGACGTATTAGCCGGATTTACGGAAAGGTGCATTCTTGTTTCACCAATGCTTATGCAATGTTCTTCAAATGCCTTAAGAAGAATACTGCTAAATCCTTTGCCCTGAAACCTCGGAGCAACAGCGATATCAATTAGACCGACCGAATCAATAACTTCAGGGGAAAGAGTTGGCGGATGTAATTGCTTTTCTTTAGAAACCACTTCCTTACTTCGAAACTTGTTTTTAAAAATTTCGAAACCAACTTTCCAATTATTTAATACAATTGGGTGCATGAATAACCATGGTTTTTTAAGAAGTCCAAAAAATAGATCTTTCGCTGTGTTATCAATAATTACCCTGGTTGAGCAATTATGTTTTTCATTATTCACCAGCCCTGTAGTAAATCCTATATATTCTCCATCTTCTTGCATGTACAATAAAAAATTACCTCCCTCTGTGTAATTGCGAAGCATTTTTATCACATATTTTTCGCCGAGCTTAGAGGAGAGTGATTTGGGAAAGGCTTTAATGCGGCATTGCGCAACTTCTTTTAAATTAGCACCTGGGGCAGCAATATTTATTTTTAATTCCATTCTATTTTTTCCAGTATCGCAATTATTCGTTCAGCGGTTCTGCCATCCCAAAGTTTAGGAATATTCCCTTTTTTCCATTTGTTTTCAAAAAGAATGTCAAGCTCCTTTTTGAGTAAAATCATATCGTCCCCCACCAAAACATTTGATCCGATGGCTATCGTTTCCGGTCTTTCCGTATTATTTCTCATTGTAATACAGGGAACCTCCATAACTGTTGTTTCTTCCTGCACGCCACCTGAGTCAGTAATAACAGCTTTTGCGTTCTTTACTAAATAATTAAATTGAAGATAGCTAAGCGGATCTGTCAAAATTACCAGGGGGTGCCTAAACCCTATTTTTTCCAAAGTTTTTTTAGTACGTGGATGAACAGGAAATATTAAAGGTAATCCTCTGCAATTTGAAACGATTTCAATGAGTAAGTAGTTCAAATTATCGGGCTGATCAACATTTGACGGGCGGTGTAAGGTAATCACGAGATAGTTTCCAGCCCGCAATTTGTTTTCATCAAATAGTGAAGGTTTAATAAAGTTCTTGATATTTTTCTTCAAGGTATCAATCATGATGTTTCCTACAAAGAATATCTTGCTATCAGGCACGCCAGCTTTTTTTAGATTTTGATTTGCCACTTCAGAAGTGGTAAAAAAGTAATCGCTTATGGCATCTGTAACCATCC
>JALYYM010000315.1 GCA_030946565.1 Bacteroidota bacterium
TCCTGAACTACTTGCTTTATATTTTCCTGGGATAAAATCATAGTACCGCAAAAATATTGTTATGTTTTAGAAATGCCAGTGATTTTGTTTTAACAAAATTAGAGCACCTGTTACCAGCATGTTTGCAAGTGCTAATGGTAATAATATTTTCCAGCCAAGATTCATCAACTGATCGTACCTGAATCTTGGAATAGTCCACCTTACCCACATAAATAAAAATATGAAGCAAACAATTTTTGCAAAGAAACATGCACCTTGCAATACTGCCATCCAGTTCACGCCTATTTTATCTATGAAAGTAAGATCATTTACAAATGGAATGTCGTAGCCGCCAAAATATAAGCTCACCATTACGGCACTGCTCAAGAACATATTAATGTATTCAGCAAAGAGGTAAAAGCCGAGCTTCATAGAAGAGTACTCCGTATGATATCCGCCCACCAATTCGTTTTCTGCCTCCGCGAGATCAAATGGCGTACGGTTTGTTTCAGCAAATGCACAGATAAGAAAGATTAAAAACCCTAAAGGTTGCTTAAAAATATTCCACCAATGATCGGTTTGCTGTTCCACCATTTCTTTTAGGCTAAGCGTTCCCGTTACCATGAGCAATGCGATAATGGAAATACCCATTGCCAGCTCGTAACTTATAATTTGCGAAGCGGCACGCATAGCGCCCATCAAAGAAAATTTGTTATTGCTTGCCCAGCCACCAATCATAATTCCATAAACACCCAGGCTCACCACTCCAAAGACATATAAAATCCCGATATTGACATCAGCAATTTGCAATGAAACATCCCTGTTAAAAACATGGATTTTATTTCCCCATGGAACTACCGCACCCACCATCATCGCCGTAAGCATGGCCAGGCATGGACCAAGTATGAATAAAAATTTTGATGAAAAGCTTGGAATAATTTCTTCTTTGAAAAATAACTTTAAGCCATCAGCCAATGGCTGAAAAATACCCCCAGGTCCAGCACGATTGGGGCCGCGCCTGTCTTGTAATATAGCAGCAACCTTGCGCTCGGCATAAGTAGAATACATGGCTACGACCAATGACCCGCTGACAACAGCTACAATTAGTATTAATTTTTCAGTAAAAACGGCCCAGTCTATCGCCAGTAAAGTTGGAGTAAAGTGCATGTATTATTCTGATTCGTATTTAGGTAATTCCTTATGATCGTTAAACAGGATATTTTCTAATGGTGCATTTGCTATGTCTCTTGCTTCATCGTGTTCTATAAATGTTGTTGATGTTGCAGGACCGGGGATTAAGCTTAGATCAATTTCCGGCCTGTTCACCTCGCTTTCCTCATGTATATCCAATAACAACAAAGGCTTACGTCCATTCAATACTTTATTTAATGGGTCAGATGGTTGCACTTTCACTTCATAGTGATTTGCAGAAATAACAGAATGCCTGTTAATTTTTGTCGGATGCTCAATTACCCAATCTGAAGTTTTCTTTTTATCAAACCGGCAGGTGTTACAAATCCATCCCGGCTTGCCATTATAGCTTTGGACTTCTCCCCACTGATCTTTTCTTGCTGTTACGCGATAGACTTCATCGCCACGATTCCATAAGGTTACCTTGCCGCAACACTTATCGCAATCACGATGTGCATCCATCGGTTTTAAAAACCAAACGCGGTTTTTAAATCTGAAGGTACGATCCGTAAGTGCGCCAACTGGGCATACATCAATCACATTTCCGCTGAAGTCACTTTCAATTGCTTTTGAAATGTAAGTTGAAATATCTGAATGATCGCCGCGATCTAATATGCCATGAACGCGATTATCCGTTAACTGTTCTGCGACATACACACAGCGGTAACAAAGGATGCACCGTGTCATGTGAAGCTGAATGTATGGGCCTATATCTTCCCTTACAAAAGTGCGTCTTTTAAATTCATAGCGTGTTTGCACTGCCCCATGTTCATACCCCAAATCCTGCAAAGAACATTCACCTGCCTGGTCGCATATCGGGCAATCTAACGGATGATTGATCAATAGAAATTCAACCACACCTTTTCTTGCATCAATTACTTTTTCACTGGTAATATTTTTTACTACCATGCCATCCATCACATTCGTACGGCATGATGCTACGAGTTTTGGCATAGGCCTTGGATCAGCCGTTGAACCGGATGCTACTTCCACTAAACACGTTCTGCATTTGCCGCCGCTTCCTTCCAACTTGCTGTAGTAGCACATTGCAGGCGGCGCTACTTCACCACCAATCATACGGGCCGCATTAAGAACAGTTGTTCCCGCTGGCACATCAATAGTGATGTTGTCTATAGTTACTTTAAATTGTTTTTGTTCTTCAGGCATTTATTAATTCGTTTATATCAACGGAGTAATTTTTTTCTTTTAATAATTTGAGCCATTTTTTAAATTTCAGAACTGATTTGTTATCACTTTTTTTTAGCCTTAAAAATAAATCTATAAACCTTTTGTCCTTAATCGTAGTTTGAGATTTTGTAACTCGTTTCAAATCTTTCAAATTATCAGGCAAATCAAACTCCGTTATATTAATTTTTTCTTTCTCACAAATTTTTAATATCCAAGTTTCGACTGCAGGATTTATTTCTATAAAATACTGCGGAAATATTTTATGCTTATATAGTTTTAAAGAATCTTCAATATTGTCAATCTCAATAAATTTATTTAGATATTTTGCTTTATTCTTATCGTTATCAACTATACCAACTGCGAATCTATCTTTTAATCCATACAATTCCATTTCATTGCTTACCTCAAAGCAACCATGTTGATGGTTATACCATTTGTTCCTTTTTGATGGCACAAAAGTTTGCACCAACATAGTGTCTATATAACATTCAGGCACTATGTGGTTCTCCATATTTATCTAAATAAGGCTCAAGATTAAAAAATAAATCAATACCATATTGCGCTACTTCAATAACTTGTTCATCGGTTAATCGTTTAATAATAGTTTCACCTTTATCGTAGTCAACTACGTAAATAGCTAAATCATTTTGTGCTTCTTCAATGAATTCTGAAAGTATGAAAGGACTATGAGTTGCTATGAAATATTGGTTATTATTTTCATCAAAAATAATGTCAGTTGTAAGTTTTGAAATGTAAGGCGGAAACATATGGGCTTCCGGTTCTTCAAAAAGTAAAATCGAATCTTTATTAGTTAAAATTGCTGTCTTGTAAAAAATTAATCTCTGTAAAGTGTCCGCGACTAATTCATAGGGTATAGTGAAAATGACATCATCGCTTAAATTCTTTAATATCGAAAACTTTTTCTCTGTCGAATTATATAATAACCTTAAATTATAAGATTCAAAAAGGTTTGCTATTTCTTTTCTAATATCAGCATGCGTGTAAATAATATCGAATATATTTTCTCCATTAGGTACAGATAATGAATCATATTTTCCTGATGTATAATTTATATTTTTTTCAAATGAATATTTTTTTATTGCAACCAAGGAATCATTTTCTATTTTTCCATAAAATTCGGGACTACGGGGTTGACGTTTGAAAATAGAGTCCCAACTAAGCACTTTATTCTTATCCTGAGCCTTGACATAACTCAACATATGATAAATTTTATCGTCAGAAGTCATTTTATCAAAAGTTAAATCATCATCTGCCATTTGCCATACAAAAATTATCTTGTTTGATTCTAATAAAGATGTAACAATCCTATTTCTTTTGTTCAATCTTATTTCCAGCTTTTCATTAATATTACCGTTAAAAAAAAGTGTAGTTAACTCTTCCATTCTTATAAATGAAGAAAAGTCAGCATCTGGTTCATCTATCGAAAACAAACTTAACGCCTCCAAAATATTACTCTTCCCCACATTTGGATAACCTATGAAAACATTAATCCTTTTACAGCCTTCAATTTTTTGATGGCGTATTGATTTAAAGTTTTTAATTTCTATGTTATTTATTTTCTGCATTTATTTTTTTCAAACTTTTGCTTCTTCCGGTAAATTATATTTCGGTAAAATAAAATTCTCAAATTTTCTTGCAATACTTAAAGCCCTGGTTGCATCATTAAAAGTAATGTCTTCGAATTCATCAGGATAGCGTGAGTGAACATAATTTACGCTAACCCATGCCAGATC
>JALYYM010000322.1 GCA_030946565.1 Bacteroidota bacterium
GCCGCAGAATTCATCACCGGCTTTTGTTGTAAACGCAAAAAGCAAAATTAAAATCGTCGTAAGTGTTTTCAAACTATATCGAATTAGTCTTTAAAAATTTTTATACCTAAAATAAAAATGCTGCCCAGTACAGCCGGAATAAACAAATTGATAAACCATATACCAAACGTTGTTCCGATTATACCTACGGTATTAGTGCTATAGAAATTTAAAAGGCCGGTGCTGAACTTTCCTCTTATCCCCAGGTCAGCAATTGCAAATGAAGGTACAATAGCCATTATAAGAAAAAGGATACTGATAAGCCAGAAGCCGGTTATCCAGAAAATGTCGACATGCAATACCTGGAGCAGTAATATATACTGAATGACGAAAACAATGTATCGTAAGAAGGAAAGTGTAAGTAACCTTAACAATAATTTGGGAGTAAACTTTTCCAGCACATTTATATACTCTATGTATTTGGCGACTGCCGGAATTTTTTCAATAAGCTTTATCAACCAAGATAAACGAAAGTAAAATAGAGAGAGTATTGCGGTTGCGCATGCTGCTAAAAATAATAAGGTCTTAATCCAGAAAACGGATAAACCCATTACGTCGCCTGTGTTTTGAAAATAAATAAGATACACTAATCCCATACAACCAATAACTAATGTAATGATAAGCTGGCTGATGCTTCCGGCTATGGATAATGATACAGCCTTTATACGGCTCCCTTCGCTTATGTATAAAATACGCCCACCATATTCGCCGATGCGATTGGGAGTGTTTAGTGAAAAAGCTACACCACTAAGTACAGATTTATAGGCAGTAAAAAAGCTTATCGACTGCACATTTCGCAGAAGTAATTGCCATTTTTTTGCTTCAAAGCCCCAGTTGATAAAGACGAAGCATATAACAATCCAGAACTTCCACGCTTGTGTTCCGAAAGGCGCTTGCTTAATTAATTCAATTGATTCTCTTAAATGTGGCTGGCCTTTTATTTGTTTATACAAAGAATAAAAAAGCCATGCGCCAAGCAGTGGGGCAATAATATACTTGAATATTATTTTGATATTTTTGTTTACACGGATCATGTAGCTTTAGCCAAGGTAAGGGTTCATTTGTAATTTAGATCGTGGCGCTTAGATTAGTACCAACCAAAAATAATCTTCAATTGTATAAAAATTCAAAAATCATTTTAGGAATTGATCCCGGCTCATTGATAATGGGCTTCGGCGTAATAAAGGTTTCGGGTAATGGCGTTTCTTTAATCATTATGGATGTACTTAAGCTTTCTTCTAAAACAAATGCTTATGAAAGATTACAGGTAATTCATTCGAAAGTGTGTGAGCTGGTGAAACTTCACTCTCCGCAGGCGCTTGCCATTGAGGCTCCTTTCTTTGGAAAAAATGTACAGAGCATGCTAAAGCTTGGCAGGGCGCAGGGTGTTGCTATCGCTGCTGCCATGCAGGCAGGTGTTCCGGTTACCGAGTATTCTCCGCGAAAAATAAAACAATCAATTACCGGAAATGGGAATGCTGATAAGCTGCAGGTATTAAAAATGTTGCAGCGCATTCTGAGCTTTGATGAAAATCCGCAATACTTCGATGCGACAGATGCGCTTGCGGTGGCTGTTTGCCATCACTTCCAGGGAAATGCTTTAAGCGACAACACATCAAAAAAGGTAAATGGTTGGAAAGATTTTTTGGTTCAAAACCCCGGTAGAGTGAAGTGAAAATTTTATGGATCACACCCTCATTGCATTCAAAATTTTATACTGAGCCACCTTCATCTCTTCTTCTGAAAGTTTCAATTTTGTTCTTGTGAAGTTTAAATCTTCAGCGCTATTTAGCGGCACCAAATGCATGTGTGCGTGCGGCACTTCAATGCCAATCACACTCAAGCCGCAGCGATTACAAGCGAAGGCTCTTTCAATAGCCTTTGCTATTGGCTTGGCGAATAAAAATATTTCTTCAAGATAATCATCCGGCACATCAAAAAATTTATCAATCTCCAATTTGGGAATCACGAGCGTGTGGCCTTCTACTAAAGGATTAATATCCAGGAAAGCAAAAAACTTTTCATCTTCTGCAATTCTGTAAGAAGGGATTTCGCCGGCAATTATTTTTGAAAAAATGGTCATTAATATATTTTTTAATTTGACGAAATATAATGTTCCCGAAACGGCATATTCTTTACGCGGTAATATTTTCAATCTTAAATTTTATCATACCTGCCGGTACTTTTATTTCAGCGATTTCGCCGATGGTTTTTCCGAGCAGACCATTTCCTATTGGTGACGCCGCCGATATCTTTTGTAATTTAAGATCTGCCTCTTTTTCTGATACGATCTGGTAAGTAACTTGCTTTTTTGTAGCCATGTTAGTAAGGGTAACTTTGGTAAGAATAGAAACCTTGCTTGTATCTATTGCAGTTTCGTCTACTATACGAGCAGTGGCGATTATTCCTTCCAGCTGTTTTATTTTCGCTTCGAGCATTCCCTGCGCTTCCTTTGC
>JALYYM010000366.1 GCA_030946565.1 Bacteroidota bacterium
CTCACTTTTGTTAGACGTGTTTAAAAGAATATAGCCATACTTGTTCGCAATTGCCATTAGCAGGTTTCCCCTTGTTCTGCTTTGTATGTTTTCTTCGGCTAGCCCAAAGGGTGAGTCTTTGAAAACAGGTTTTAATTCGTTAATAAACTCGCTATAAATCTTTTTAATAGGAATAATGTCATAAGGGTTTCCAAGATTTTTGCTCAATTGTTCTGCATCATTTATTGAATGATCTGAAGAGAATTCCGAAGGCATCAATATTGCTCTTACGTTTTCGCTGCCCAGCGCTTTGCATGCCAGCGCTAATGTAACCGCGCTATCAATTCCGCCACTGCTTCCTATAATTGCTTTTGTAAATCCCATCTTTTTAAAGTAATCACTTACACCTAACACAATTGCTTCGTACACTTGTGAAATATTGAGGTAGGGTGTGAAGTGTGCCGGCTCGGGTTCGCTGACTCTGACAATTGCAGGCTCCTTAACAGGCTTGTCAACCGAGCCATCATCATTTAATATTACTTCAAAAATTTCCTCTTTGAATTGCGAAAGCTGGGCGCATAAGTTTGCATCCTTATCAAAAATTAGCGAGGCGCCGTCAAAGACAATTTCTGTTTGGCTTCCAACGGCATTGCAATAAATAAGTGGAATTTTATATTTAGTAACATTTGCTTTGATGATCGCCTTCCTGTCTTCCACATGCGTATAATCAAAAGGCGACGCGGAAATGTTTATCATAAAATCCGGCTGGTGCTTCATCAGAATATCCATCGGGCATATACGGTAAAGCGGGTTGTCACCAAGGTTCCAAATATCTTCACAAATGGTGAGCGCTATTTTCTTTCCTTTAAATTCAATCACATTCCAATCGAATGCCGGTTCAAAATAACGGTACTCATCAAACACGTCATAATTGGGTAGGCATGTTTTATGAGCAATTCCTTTTACCTCTTTTTCAAATAAAAAAAAAGCTGCATTAAAAAGATCTTTCCCTTCTCTCACAGGATTTCTATCGGGAGCGCCAACGATAACAGCAATGTCATCTGCGTATTCTTTTATGATCTCTATGCTTTCATAACACTTATTTATAAAGTCATTGAAATCCATAAAATCACGGGCGGGATAGCCGCAAACGGACATTTCGCTGAATACAATAAGATCAGCATTTTTATTTTTAGCAAATTTTATAGCATCAATAATTTTATTGGTGTTACTTTCAAAATTGCCAATATGATAATTTTGCTGGGCAATAATAATTTTCATTCTGCAAAATTAGCTGAATAAATTTTTAGCGTTTTTTTGAAACTATCATTTTTTAAAAACAAAAAAATCATTATTGATAATGCATAAAACTTTGGTCGCAATTTGTTGTATTGCTTTTTTTTCCTGTAAGAGCCATAAGAATATCCCCGATGTCTCTAACGTAAAAGTAAATGTAGAAACGAAAAGGTTTGAACAGGATTTCTTCGTAATAGATACCACTAACATTGCTTTGTCAATGCGGCAAATTTTAAAAAAATATCCCCGCTTCACGCCTGATTTTGTTGAAAATATTCTTGGCCTTGACATGGACAGTTTGTTGATTCCACATAATACACAGGATAGCGCGGTGCGATTATTTTTGCATGACTACCGGCCGATAAAAGATTCGTCGGATAAATTATTTAAAAATTTTGATAAAGAGACCCATGATATAAAGCAAGGCCTGCAATTCGTAAAATATTATTTTCCGACTTACAAATTGCCACAGAATATTATCACTTTTATCGGGCCTATCAATGCGAATTTTGAAACGTCATTTGGCACCCAAGGCGATATACTTACATCTGAAGGATTAGGCATCGGATTGCAACTTCATCTTGGGAAAAACTTTTCTTTTTATCAAAGCCCGGAAGGCCAGGAGCAATACCCGGCATTCCTTTCTGATCATTTTGATCCGCGATATGTTCCTGTAAATGCTATGCGAACAATTGTTGACGATATGTTTCCGGATGGCAGTAGGGGCAAGGCTTTGATTGAACAAATGGTGGAAAAAGGAAAGCGCATTTATCTTCTAACAAAATTTTTACCATACACACCTGAATACGTTTGCATTGGCTATACTGAAAAGCAATTAAAAGATTCATATAAAAATGAGGCGGTGATTTGGGATTTCTTTTTGAACAACGATTTACTAAATAATGCTGAACAAAATATTGTAAAAAACTATGTTGGCGAAGGCCCGAAAACACAGGAGTTGGGAGAAGATTCTCCTGGTAATATTGCAACTTTTGCAGGCTTGCAAATAATAAAAAAATATGTAGAAAAATATCCTGGAACAAAATTGCCGGAGCTAATGAAAATGGATGCGAGGGAAATTTATGCTAACTCGAGATATAAGCCAAGGAGTTAATTGAGCTTTAAGGGAACGATCATTTCAAATGAAGGAATGTTTACTTCGAACATCTGTTTGGTGTGGCTGTTTTCCATAAAATATATACCATGCATTTTTCCAAGTTCACTTCTTAAGTTACAGCCACTCACGTATTGATATTTTTCTCCGGGATTTATTATGGGTTGTACACCTATTACGCCTTCACCTTCCACTTCCCTGTATTCTGAATTGCTGTCAAAAATATACCAGTGCCTTCTTATTAGCTGAACAGGAAAAGTGTTATTGTTTTCAATCGTAATGCGGTAGGCAAACATGAATTCGTTGGTAACAGGATTGCTGTATTCAGGTTGATAAAATGCCTCAACACTTATCGTTACGCCTTCTGATATTTTAGAGATCATAATCCCGAAGCTTAATTATAAAGTTATAAAAACTGGTCAAAATATTCTAATGAATATTTATTTGTGTAAAGTTTATTGTTTTATAAGTGATTGGAGGGAAATAAAGTTCTTGAGGCTATGCTTTCTTCGCCCCTGAATATCCGTTTTTATGAAGCCATTGCAAGGCTTTTTCTTTGTTATCGCCCTGTATTAATATTTCATTATTTTTCACTGAACCACCCGTGCCACAAAAAGATTTCAATTCCTTGCCCAACTTTTCCAGGTCAGCAATGGCTCCTGTAAATCCGTTTACTAGGGTGACTAATTTTCCTCCGCGTTGCTTTGCATCGAGTTTTACAGTTAGACATTGTTGGCTGGCGGGCAGTGTAACAACTTCTTCGGCTTCGCTTGCAACATTTACTACAGTTGGATTTGTTGAATAAACAATGCCTGCTGTTCCAACAAACTTTTTCTTTGACATATTATTTTTTTATTTCAGCCTTCAGGCTCAGATCCAGGCTTTTAGCCTGGTGAATAATTGCACCGCTGGAAATGAAATCAACTCCTGTAGCTGCATACACCTCAAGGTTATCATAATTTATTCCGCCACTCGCCTCTGTTTCGTATTGCCCGTTTATTATTTTAAGTGCGTTTACAATTTGCGGTGGTGTAAAATTATCCAGCATAATGCGATTCACCTTTCCTGTTTTCATCACTTTTTTTACATCTTCAATGTTCCGCGTTTCCACCACAATTTGCAAGCCCGGCTTCTTGTCCTGCACATATTGCCATGCTTTTAAAATCGCCTTCTCTATTCCCCCACAATAATCAATATGATTGTCTTTCAGCATGATCATATCATAAAGCCCAAACCTGTGATTGACACCTCCTCCAATACGTACAGCTTCTTTTTCCAATAGCCTGAAATTTGGAGTCGTTTTCCTGGTATCCAGCAATTTTGTTTTATAATTCTTTAATTTATCTGTATACTTTTTTGTAAGCGTAGCAATACCACACATACGCTGCATACAGTTAAGCACAAGGCGCTCACACGTAAGTATTGTTTGAATATTAGCCTCTACTTCGAAGGCAATTTCACCGGGCTGGATACGATCACCATCGGCCATATATTTATTGACACTGGCGGAAAGTTGAACATGATGAAATATTTTTTCAGCAACATCTATTCCTGCTAAAATACCAGAATCTTTAATTTTTAGAATTGCCATGCCTGTGGCGCCAGCATCAATACAGGACAAAGTAGAATGATCGCCATCTCCAATATCTTCCTCCAATGCATTTGTGATAAGATTATTTAATTGTGAGTTGTAGGCCCTGCTATCATACATCAGGCAAAAATATAGAATGCAGGTTATAACTTTTCCAGTTTATAATGAAGATAGGAAGTAGCTTTTTTACAACGGCTTTTAACCGGTAAAGTTGTATAATTATCTTTCAAAACGAAGCTCCTGCACTACAAGCTTGTCGCCTTTTTGTTTCATGTAAATTGTGGTGCGAAACACTCCGTTAGCGGTATTTAAATTACCAATGCAGTACTGTGAACCGGCATTTTCACTTTTATGAATTACCTGGAAATTTTTGATTTGATTACTGCTGAAGAAGTCATGTAATACAAGCTCTGCCTGGCTTTTACTATATGAATTACTTTTGCCCGGCAAAGTAATTTCAACTGTGTTGTCAAAAAATTTGGACACCTCTGAAGCATTTCCGGACTCAATAGCATTGATTACCTCAGTAAATGACAATGAGAGAAACGAAGACAATGAAAAAAAAAGCAGTATAGAGAGTAATAAATTTTTCATAGTGTACCGTTGTGTGATCAATTTTTGCGAAAAACGTGCCAAATTGAAGATGGACAATTCGCGATTTGGAAGTTTACGTACATTTATTGGCGTCTTTTAAATTGGATTATTATGGAAAAATTACATCTGTTTTTTGCCAAAATCCGGGAATTAACTTTTTGGCAAAGATTATTTTCCTGGCGCTCA
>JALYYM010000373.1 GCA_030946565.1 Bacteroidota bacterium
ATTGTTAACTAATAAAATTTACACAAATGAAAACATTCAAACACATTTTTCTGGTTCTTACTATCTGTTCTTTTACCTTTTTTGCATGTAAAAAAGATCATGATGATCCTTGCATTAAAGCTAAAAAAGGATTAGCTATGACAGGCGCACAGGAAGTTCCGGCACATCAAACAGCCGGGCATGGAAAGGTTGATGTTTCGTATAACAAATGCGATAAAATGCTCACTTTCACAATTTCGTGGGCCGACCTGGCCGGCAATCCGGTAGGATCTCATATTCATGGCACAGCGCCTAAAGGAGTAAATGCTCCGGTATTATATAATTTTACATCGTCGATCCCAAAGACGACTTCCGGAACTTTCACCGATTCTGTAAAGGTGGATGGCATTACAATTAAAGAGGATAGCCTGTTAGCTGGCTTTTATTATTTGAATATTCATACGCCTAAATATCCGGGAGGGGAAATAAGAGCACAAATAGAATTTTAAATTGATGTCCACAAAATACTTGGAAAAATGTAAAGGAGGCTTATGGCTTCCTTTACATTTTATATGCAGTGACAGATAAGATCGGAATTAAACAGGAAGCCCGCCCCGAATAGCTGGTAGGACTGAGATTTTCTCCCGAACACTTTAAATCAAAAGCACTCGAAAAAACTTTCCTGGTATAAACGAGAAACTTACTCATCCAACTTCAGCTACTCATCCAACTTCAGCACAGCTAAAAAAGCTTCCTGTGGCACCTCAACATTTCCTATCTGCTTCATTCTTTTCTTGCCTTCTTTCTGTTTTTCTAACAACTTTCTCTTACGGCTGATGTCACCGCCGTAGCATTTTGCAGTAACATCTTTACGCATGGCGCTAATGTTTTCACGAGCAACGATCTTTGCGCCTATGGCGGCTTGTATGGCAATCTGGAATTGCTGACGCGGAACAAGGTCTTTGAGTTTTTCGCAAAGCTTTCTTCCAAACTCATGCGAACGTATACGATGTATTAAAGAACTAAGGGCATCAACTTTTTCGCCATTTAATAAAATATCCATTTTCACAATATCGCTTTCGCGGTAACCAATCGGATGATAATCGAATGAGGCGTATCCTCTCGTAACACTTTTCAGCCTGTCATAAAAATCAAAAACAATTTCAGTCAGGGGCATTTCAAAACTCAATTCGACTCTTGTTGGCGTTAAATATCCCTGGTTGGTAAGAAGCCCTCGTTTGCCGATACATAAGGTCATGATGTTACCAATATATTCAGGCTTTGTAATGATCTGTGCTTTTATAAAAGGCTCTTCTATTTTTTCGATCCTGCTTGGGTCGGGCATCTGTGCAGGATTATTTACAATTATTTTTTCACCCTTTGTTGTGTATGCAATAAAACTGACGTTAGGTACCGTTGTAATTACGGTTTGATTAAATTCTCTTTCAAGGCGCTCCTGTATTATTTCCATGTGGAGCATGCCGAGAAATCCGCAACGAAAGCCAAAACCCAATGCCTGCGAGGTTTCCAGTTCGAAGGTGAGCGAAGCATCATTAAGCTGTAGCTTTTCCATACAATCTCTTAACTCTTCAAACTCATCAGTATTTACAGGAAATATACCGGCAAAAACCATGGGCTTCACTTCTTCAAAACCTTTAATAGATTCTTTGCTTGGGTTAACTATTGTTGTGATGGTATCGCCTACTTTTACTTCTTTGGCATTCTTTATTCCAGTGATAATATACCCAACATCGCCCGCTCTTACTTCTGGTTTTGGCTGCAGGCCAATTTTTAAAATACCCACTTCATCAGCTTCATATTCTTTACCGGTATTTGAAAATTTAATCCTGTCACCTTTTTTTAGTATGCCATTAAAAACACGATAGTAAACTATTATGCCGCGAAAACTATTGAAAACACTGTCAAATATTAAGGCTTGTAGCGGAGCAGCGTAATCGCCTTTTGGTGCAGGAATTCGTTTAATGATGGCCGTTAGTATTTCCTCAATTCCAATTCCCGTCTTGGCGCTTGCATGTAAAATATCTTGTTGCTTGCAGCCGATCAATTCAATTATCTGGTCTTCCACCTCGGGAATCATCGCGCCATCCATATCAATTTTATTGATAATCG